>JARFQV010000310.1 GCA_029287615.1 Pseudomonadota bacterium
GGTCCCACCGGACGTTGTCACTGGCCGAACGTGAAGAGATCTCGCGTGGTGTGGTTGCTGGCCGCTCACTGCGTTCGATTGCGGCTGCATTGAATCGTGCACCCTCGACCATCAGCCGGGAGATCAATCGCAACGGTGGCCGCCAGCAGTATCGGGCCAGCGTGGCGGATCAGGCCGCCAGGGATCGGGCGCATCGCCCCAAGACCTGTAAACTGGCACGGAACCCTGCGCTGGCGCGGATTGTGGCGATTAAGTTACAACTCGAGTGGTCACCGCGACAGATCGCTGGGTGGCTGAAACGCACCTATCCGAACGACGAGACGTACCAGGTGTCACACGAGATCGCCACCCTGGTTGAACGGCATAGCCGTTACGTGCTGCTGGCCCGGGTCAAGAGCAAAGACACCGAAACAGTGATCAACGCGCTCATCAAGCAGGCCCACAAGCTCCCCAGAGAGCTGTACAAGTCACTCACCTGGGATCGTGGCAAAGAGATGGCGGATCATAAGCGCTTCACCCTGGACACCGACATCAAAGTCTACTTCTGTGATCCCATGAGTCCCTGGCAGCGGGGTTCCAACGAAAACACCAACGGCTTGCTCAGACAGTACTTCCCCAAGGGAATGGATCTGTCGAACGTGCACCAGAACCGGTTGAATGCGGTCGCCAGACGACTGAACGAAAGACCAAGAGAAACGTTAAACTTCGAAACACCGGCTGAACGATTTAACCAATGTGTTGCAGCGACCGGTTGAATCCGCAACCCCAAAGCAGCAATTGCCGAAAACCAATTGGGATTCGACAATGCATCATCAACCACACTGACGCGTCGCCTCTGGGAGAGGCCTTATCGGTTATCCTTGATTGGTGGCCTGAGGGCGTAATCGACCGCTGAGACATGTCAAACGGCTCTTTTTTCTCGGAACTGCGAAAGCGTAAGGTAGTACAAGCAGCCGCTATTTATGGCGCCGTCGCCTGGGGTGCGACCGAAGTTTTGGTGACAGTTGTCGAGCAGCTGTTTCTGCCGCAGTGGATTTCGACGCTGACGGTCATCTTTTTCGTGGTGGGTTTTCCTGTGGCCATGTTTCTTTCATGGACATTTGACTTCACCACCGATGGTATCGAGCGCACAGCCGTTACGAGTCGGCGAGGCGCAGCGAGCATTGCAGCTTCCATGATCCTGCTCCTTGTCGGAACGACTGGGCTGTTTTTCCTGATCAAGCCCAGCCTTCAGATCCGGGAAGCGGAAACAAGAGCGCTCCACGCTGTTGAGGCCAACAGTGTTGCGGTCCTGCCTTTTGTGAACGTGGGAGGCGATCCCGAAGATTCCTATTTGGTAACAGGCCTCAGCGACGAGTTGAGGGACCAGTTGGGCCGGGTTAACGGTTTACGCATTGCTGCGAGATCATCGTCCGTTGCCGCAATGGAACAGGGATTGGACGCAGAGTCAATGGCAGCGAAACTCGGAGTGGCTCGCTGGGTAGAGGGCAGCATGCGCAGGCAAGGGAGACTTTTCACGGTTTCGGTGCAACTTATCGACAGCAGAAACGGGCTGGCGCTGTGGAGCGATACATTTGAGCGCAGCCCTCAGGAATTGCTAAATGTACAACAAGCGATTGCTGAAGCCGTGATCCGAAACGTTCTGCCAGATGCTGGTGCCAGTGTGCCAGAACCGGCAACCCGTGATCCGACGGCAAACGAGCTCATGCTGCTGGCCCGCCACCTCGAACAGCAGGTCCGTGAGCGGGTGGAAATCGACGAAGAGTTATTGCTTGAAGCGGTCAGGCTCTACCGCGCGGCGACCGAGGCCGATCCGAACTCGGCTTTGGCACATAGCCGGCTGGCTGGCGTGCTTCTTTACCTGGGCGACGTATCCGCCGCCGAAGCGCCCATTTTCAAGGCGCTATCGATTAACCCGGATCTGTCCGAGGTGCAGCACACGCTTGGTCTCTTTCACTGGGCGAGTGGGCTGGTCAAGGAAGCCCGGCTTGACTTCGAGCGAGCGGTGGAACTCAATCCGAACAACCCAAAGGCCCTCCAGGACCTGGGGCGCGCACGGTGGTACAGACTTGATTTCACGGGTGTCAAGGACATGCTGGAGCGTGCCGTTGAACTCGACCGCCTGAGTCTCGAGCCTTACGGCACACTCGGGTCATTTCTGGCCATAAAAAACTATCCCGGCGAGGCGCGCTCGTTATTGAGAGAGATGGAGGAGCTGTTTGACGGAGCGTCAGCGTTCCGTGCCATGGCTTCAATCTGGAGAATACTTGGCGATGTCGATAAATCCATCGCCTGGACTATCAGAGCTCGGGACCTCGAACCAGACAATGTCCTGCATGTGGCCAAGTTGGCGGAATACTACGCCGACATCGGAGATTTCGACACCGCTCTTGCGCTTGATCCGGAAGGAATCGGGGTGTTGTTTCACGCCCGGCGATATGAAGAGATGCTGGATCTGGCTGAACCGCTTTTCATGGAAGAGCCCTATGATCCACAGCTGAGGGTGACCATGGCATACGCCTACAATGCCCTTGAACAATTCGAGTACGCCCTGTTCATGCTGGGTCCCACCGGTCTACCTGAATCGGTGAGTGAGGGTTTTCGCAGCAGTACTGAGTGGAACGGCCTCAATGCAATGATGAATGCGCATTATGGTGCCGGCAATAGCGAGGTGGCAAGGGAATTGGCCCAATTTGCCTTGGACTACGGCGTTGTAGAAGATTTCGATTGGTGGTGGAACCTGCTGAATGCTTGCCAGATGGCGATTCTGGGACTGGATGACAGGACTCGCGATCAACTGGAGCGTGTACAGAATGCCACGCACTTGGCGTGGGAGCCGGTCCTGAAGGATTCACCATGTTTCGATCGCTTTAAAGACGACCCTGCCTTCAAGGCCACGGTCAGACACTTCGATCAGCGCCGGGAAATGCTGAGGGCACGTCTGCCTGCCACATTGGCGGAGTTTGGAATATCTCTTCATCCCTGACATCTGATCAGAACCATCAAATGGACAGTGGGCTCCGTAATGAGAAGTATTGATCACTATTTCCCAAGATGGCAATACGCCAACTTTCTTCCAAGTGACAGGTACTTACAGTATATTTGCCACTTTCGGCAGACCAGTAAATCGTGTGCTAGGATTAAGTTAGCATTAGTTGCCATTACAACAATCGATGTTGATACCGGAGACGCAGCAATGAACAAAACTAAGGCAACCGCAGCGATTATCGGACTTCTGCTCGGCCTGATGACCGCCAATGCATTGGCTTGCGGCGAAAGCCTGTTCCGTGTTGGTAAAGGTGTCGGTTTTCGTGAGTATACCGCCCCGCTGCCCGGCAGCGTCCTGGTAGTCGCCAATACCCCGGGGGAAATGGCCATGGTCGAAAGGTTGGCGGCGGCCGGACATGATGTCCTCGTGGTTTCAGATCCATCCGAGATAGGGAACGCGCTCGATAATCACGAAATTGATATCGTGCTTGCGTATTACAGCCAACGCGACGAAGTTGAGTCTCAGATGACCCCGGCGGCTCCTGCGACTTACATCCCTGTGGCAGTGGATGGCACAGCCGAGGTGTCAGATGCCGGCGAGCAGTATCAAACCACGCTGACCAATGAAGACAGCGTGTTACAGTACCTGAAAACGATCCACTTAACGCTCAAGAAACAAGGTTAAGCCGTGAGTTCCGCACAACGTGTGCGAAGCACCGCCCTGTACGTTTTTTCTTCGATCGCATTATCCGCGCTGCTGCTTTCTCCTATCTCTTTGTGGGCAGAAGATGATGAGGGCCGAGCCGGTCACGGCAACGTTGCTGTAACTTACCAGTACATAAGCGTCGATGGTTTTGAAGCCAGCACCGGTACCATTCCCATTGGCACGGTTGATACACACTCACTGTTTTTCGAAATCGATTATCACCTGACGGATCGTTGGACGATCGGTGCGGGAGTTCCCTATATTCGCAAGCGCTACGAGGGGGATTTTCCACACGATCCGCTGAAACTGGATCCGCCGCGTCCCTGGGTCGAAAATGTTGACCAGGGGGACTGGAATAGCGGTTTTCAGGATATTCACATTGGTCTGAAGTATTTGGCTTTAGACGGCCCGCTGGTCATCGAGCCTTTTGCTTTCTACGGAACGCCGACCAATAGTTACCCTTTCTTCGGCCATGCGGCGGTAGGACAACAGCTTTGGAAGTTCGATCTCGGAGCTTCGTTCGCCTATTTTCCCGGGTTATCCAATGCTTACTACCGGGCCGATATTGCCTACGTTTTCGTCGAGGAGACGCTGGATACGAGCATCAACCATTGGAAAATCTTTGGAGAGATGGGCTATCAATTCAACGCGCGCCTGACGGGCCGTTTCTTTTTCCTGTTTAAAGACGGAAAAGGGCTGGATTTTCCTGACGATTTCCCTCCGCCGCGCACCAATGAATTGTGGTACCAGCATGACCGGCTGATTAAACACAATTACCTCAATGTTGGCATCGGACTCGATTGGAATTTTGATAGTGGCTATCGGATTTCAGCGAGTTTCATGAAGCAACCGTGGCAAGAACAAGTGCATAAAATGGAATATGCATTTTCCATTGGCATCTCGCGCGGGTTCTGAAGCCTCTTTTTAGTTCCTTGATGTGGCCAGAGCGGTCGGCAGCCTTTACCAAAGTATTTCGAGACCAGCGTCACAATGTCAGCATCTGGCCGCCCTGAGGACTAAGCTCCTTCTTGACTGACGTCCAGAGGAGTTCTCTTTCTGGCCGGAAACAGCCATTGGGCCGGGCCAGGTGCTACCCTGAATTAGTTCCGCTCACAGCTCAATAACGGCTGTAAGCACGCCAGGGAAGCTAACAGCCATTATCGACCTATTGTGTTGAAAAACTCCCAATTCAATTTATTTAGGCGTTTCCGCGGAAACGTGACCTAATAAAAACAATGTGTTAAACGATGACAACCCGTCGATATTGATCGAAATCCTGGCATCGACGAGTTTTTCAACACAATAAACCCCCAACGGAACTCAGCTTTGGGGATGAGCAATCTCCAGAATCAGCCAGGAGCGGCCCTTGCAGGGTTTACTCTGGCACTTGACTCTGACCCCATAACTTGTACTGAGATACAATAAAACGGTGTGAGGATTGATACCAAAAATACCCGAGGGCAAGCTGGCCAATGACTGAACATATCGACTGGCGATTCAATCTTGAGGATGTCAGTCAAATTACCATCGGCGCCTTTGCTCTCGCGGTTCCCATTTCATTTTCTGAAGAGGCATGGCGACTTGGTGAAACCCTGCCGCTCATGAATCTGGTCATTCTGTTGTTTTTATCCATCGGGTTCTTATCTTTTTTTACATATGAAAGTGTGTTTCAAGCCGATATTCGGGGCCGGCTTCCTGTTTATTTGTTTAGAATCTTGGCAGCCTACCTGGTCGCAGCATTTGTGGTGCTCTGTGTTTTGTTGAGCATCAATAAATTCCCGGTTCTGTCAGAGCCACTTATCGCTTTAAAGAGGCTGGTGGTAATCACGATGCCTGCCTCCATGGGGGCCATTATTGTAGATGGCCTGGACAAGGAGTAAGAACAAAGCAGTCACCAAGATACGGTTACGATGTTGTACCAGCGATAGTCAAAAGATGTCCGGTAGCGCGATAAGCACACTCCCGGTACTGATCTGATTCCGTAGGCTTCCCCACCACAGTTGACAGGTAAAAACTGGAGCTTTTTGGCAGGATTACCGTCAGGAGTTGATCTGCCAGGCGGATTAAATCGCTACTCCCTCCGACAAATAGGAGGATGATTTTATAAGCGGCCCTCGGGACCAACCGTTTTGAATCCGGCGGCCTGTGAGCCGCCAGTTCAGTCCAATGCAACTCAATTGTCAGGAAATAGTACGTTCAGGATGATCGTGCTCCCTTCCAGAACTTCAACCTTCTTGCCACGGGGATCGAAGTTCAATGGCAGTTTGCCCGGTTCCACCGGGTTTCTGAACTCCAGTTCCCCCTCAACCGATCCATCCATCATTACCGCTTCTATACTGCCGACAACGTCGCCGCCGATGCGCAAGTCGTAGTCACCTACCGGCACATCTTCCACTTCGACGGAGAAGTCGGTGCGGTCCGCCCTCGGCTCGAGTTTGGCATCGCCCGAGGCCAGGGGATAGACCCCGGTGTTTTCCAGCTCGACTTCGATATCCATCATGCCAAAGTCTTGCCCGCCACCGTGACCGCCACCGTGACCGCCACCACCATGGTTGCCGCCTTGATGACCTTCATGCCCATCACCCACGCAACTGCCATCGCAGGTTCGGTCGTCGAACACTACGTCGCCGGAGCTCAATACGGCGCCTCCGCTGTCGCGGACTTCAATGACCTGGCCGCGGGGATCGAAGTTCAGTGGCACTTTTCCGTCCTCAACGGGGCTGCGGTATTCCGTCTCTCCCATTCCCATCGATACGACGATATCTCCCCGGTCGATGCCGCCAACCACGATGTCATACACACCTTCGCTCAAGTCTTCTACTTCCACCGAAAATTCCGTGCGGTCCGGGCGCTCAAGAAAGTCTGCGTGGCCACTGCCGGCACCGCCGTTGACCGGCAACAAAGAAATACGTTGCTCGGAAAGCGGCGCATGAGCTGGTGTATCGTCAGAAATCCCGCCGCTGCAATGCGTGTTGAGGATCCAGCCGTAGCGTTCAATATCCACGGAACCGTTCCCGATGTGTGCGACGCTGGTATCGTATTCAGCCGTGCCGTTGGTACAACTGTCGAAAATCATCACCAGGCTGCCGACCACGTCTGCAGAATTGACGTCCGGATTATTTGGCTGCAGAAAGGCGACATCTGTTATCTGGTACAGCACCATCTCTATTCGGTCGCCGTTGACTGGACCCTGACCCATGAACCAGGTCGGCTGATCGTTGGCGTCATAAGTAAACCAGAAAGCTACTGCAACACGCTCGCCACTGATCTGGTGAACCACGTGAAGCGTGAATCCCTGGTTCTCATGTGCCGGCTGCTCCCACAAGCCGGAAAAATGTCGGGTAACCACGAAATCATCTGCAATCGCTGACAGGGGGAACAAAAATATTGATACCAGCAGGAAAATAAGTGTCCTACGCATTACGTGTCTCCAGTCTGCCGCTCCTTTGAAGGGTAGTTCCTGAAGCGGTTGTTGTGCTCCTGCTTGCGGGGCGCTTGTTTATTCAGAATGCCACACTCTGGCGACGGCTATCCTACATAAACTTGATTTGGTTGTCTGTGACTAAATCACACAACACCGTTAGGCGCGGTCGGCCATTGCCTTCCGGTCCATGATTCTAATTTCACCGCGGGACAACTTGACGAGGTTCTCGTTTTCCATCGTTTTAAGGTGCCTGCTGATGACCTCTCTCGCCGTTCCGATTTCAGATGCAATTTTTTCGTGCGTCATGACAATGACCGGGTCAGTTGCGGAGTGGTTGAGTAGGAAGGTGGTAAGCCGCCGTCCCGTGCTGTCAAGCACCATGTGCTCGAATCGTTTCGTCACTTGCGCCAGTCGCTGGCCCATGCCCGCAAAAACGAATTGCCGAAATTCATTGGATTGATCCAGGAATCTTTCAAATTCGGCAATGGGAATGATCCTGGCTTTCGTTGGAGTGTCGGTAACAGCGTCGGCAGGGTAAGGTGTGCGTCCGATCACGCAGGCTGTCGTCAGAATGCACAATTCACCTGGTTTAACCCGATAAAGAACTACTTCCTTCCCGTCATCAGAACGGGCAAATACGGTTATGCAGCCCTCAGTGACTACGACGAAATTCTCAGCGGATTGACCTTGCGT
>JARFQV010000326.1 GCA_029287615.1 Pseudomonadota bacterium
GTTGCTTTCGAGGACAGGATCGCCGACATGGTGACTCCACACAGGCAGACCCTGGCTTTCTCCCTCTTCGAGATCACTCCCACGCACGACGGTCCACCGGGTATTACTGGCAAACACCCGCCGGCACGCCTCAACCTGGTCGTATAGATCCGCCAACCGAAGCAGTCGCGCAAGCCAGCCGAAGACCTTCACAAACGTTTTGAGCTTCCACGTGTACACATCCTTGCCATCACGCGTAATATGCCAGCCACATGAGAAGATGAGCCGCGCGCCGGGCTCCGCGAAATCGAGTACGGCCTGCGCTGTTCCGGTCGAGTATTGTTCTGCACCCCAGGGTACCAAAACCGTAAGTACTCCATCACAACCGGAAACAGCACGCTTGATGACCTCTCGGTCATTCGTAGCCCCGGGTAATACTGTGATCCGTCCCTTGAAGGTGTCAAGCTTCTCAACGCTCTTTTCCCGGCACACGCCAACTACCTCGTAACCCCGATCCAGCGCGTGCTGCACCATATATCGCCCAAGCTTTCCGGAGGCGCCGACAATACAAACTTTCTTCGAATTCATCTTTTACCTCGCAAGGAACCACCAAACAACGCAGTACCTTGCCGTTAGTGCATCGGGTGCAAACGCACGGTTTAAGCGTTAACCTGTAAAACTGTATAGTCGCATTTGACAATCGCCTTGAATCAAGCCCCGGGAAAGAACCTGGCGTTCTTCTCTTGACCATGCTTATTAGTGCTCCTTTCCATGACTGAAGTCGCTGAGCCCACCCGGACCTTTCAAATACCATCTCAATCCTTGATTGCGTTCGTCATCCTGACGTTCACGATCACCTGGGGACTAATCGGCATCTATATCTTTCTACCCGAATGGGCATCAGCCACTTTTGGGGAAATCAGCGGCTCGCATCCGTTCTTCTTTGTCGCCACTTGGGCACCGGCAATTTCGGCCCTGGCGTTGCTCCTGTACTTCGCCGGTTTGTCAGGCGCGAAAACCTTCCTCGCACGGCTTCTTCGTTGGCGGTGCTCGATCGGTTGGGTCGCTTTCATTCTGATGGGAATTCCGCTCGTTTATGTTGCAGGATCGCTGATCAAGGGCGGTCCGGTCCTCGCTCCATTGCCGCCCGAGGGTATCGGAGCATTGATCGCAATGCTGTTCATGATGCTGGTCCTCGGCCCGATCGAAGAGTTTGGCTGGCGTGGAATCGCGCAACCGGTACTCCAGCGGCACGTCGCGCCAATCTGGGCCGGGGCGATCATCGGGGCGATCTGGGGTATCTGGCACCTGCCTGCATTCTACTTATCCGGCACTGTCTTCGAGAGCTGGAACTTCTTGCCCTTCTTCGTGGGCAACATCACGCTCTCCATATTGGTCACGCCGATCTTCAACCAGTCGCGGGGCAGCCTTCTCTGGCCAATACTGTTCCATTGGCAACTCATCAATCCATTCTGGCCGGATGCACAACCTTACGACACGTGGATATTCCTGGCCGTGGCCCTGGTCGTCGTCTGGTGGAACCGCGACGCATTGTTCACCAGTGAAGGCGCTGTCACCGAGGTTTTTCCCGGTGAGAAAAGATCGGCCTGACGTAGCTCATATCGGAGGTGGCTTGACTCAAACAAACGGGTTTCCGGAATTCCCCGGGCGATTCACATTCAGATCTGGGATCGTATCTGGTTTTCCAAGTTGCCTCTCCCTCGGAAGAAAAACGTCCGATAGTGCCAAACCCAGGGCCGGGAACGGCCAAAAACAGGCCTCTTATTCATATCCGTTACTGAAATCCCCCCCTGCCCATTCGACACAAATAATGTCAACTTGAAATCCTAAATGATAATAGTTATCATTTGCATGAAAGACACAACCGGAGACTGATCATGCACCTGAGTATCGATGCCTGGCTGGAACGCAAAGACCCTTGTGTTCGTTTGATTGATACAGAAACGGGACAGGAGTTACTGAGCCTGGGGGCAGAACAGGTGCGTTTATTGATGGATTCCGGTGATCTTTGCCCGGGTGATCTCAGCGAAAATCACCCATTCTGCGAGGAACTCATCGAATTCCTGGAGCATCAGTTGCCAGTGCCACGCGATCCTACCCGTTTGTGGGTCCCGGACTCTATGCATGGGCGCAATCTGAGCCCAGGAAAAGATAATCTCAAGAGAAAATAATCCAGGCTTATCTTGAAGGGAGTGATGCGATGTGTTCTCAACGCAAAAACCGCACCCACAAAATGCAGCTACTGCCCACCCGGCGACTCAAGATATGGGAGATCAAGCACAGCTTTCACTGTACCATTCTGGGCACCTGCCTCACCATGGAGGAATTGCGTAAGGTAATGCGTCAGTCAGGGGTAGTGTTGGAAAAGAAGCCTTCTGATTATGATCTGCATGCCACCATGGTCGGGCAGGTTGAGTCGAAAGGGCGGACGTCACGCAATATCAACAGGATGCTGGATCGCAAATACAAACGCTGGATCCAGGCACTATCGCGTTGCAAGGAAGAGAAAGAATTACGACACCACTGGCTGGAAGCCAGGGAATCCGGAGAGATCGCTGGTATTTTCTGGGTCATTATGACTCACCCTCATGCGGGACCCGAGCTGATCAGGCAGGCCTACGAGGATGTCCATATGCCGTCTCATCTGCAGGGTGCCTCCAATCGGGCCGATCTCAGACGCATCAAGGCCCTGGAGCAAGAGGTCACTGCGCTTCAGGAAACGCTCAGGAAAACCCAGCAGAATCATCATGTAAAAATCACTCGACGAGAAGATCTGATTCGCCAACAGGAGCAAGATCTGGCGAAGGTAATGATGGAGACATCACAACCAGCACTGCAGAGTGATTGCGGCGTCCCGAGTGAGGAACTGCAAAAACAGAACCAGACACTCGCCAGGCGCCTGGACTGGGCAGAAAGCCAGCTGGCCGAGCGTGATATGCGGATTGACAATCTACAGGACGAGATGGCGGGCCTGAAGGAACTGGTCCATGAGGCACGTGAGGAACACGCCGCAATGGAACAGACCCTGATCATGCAGTTAGCAGCTAACAACCAGACAGACGGTGATCACAACTGGCGTATCGACCTGGAGGGTAAGCGGGTTTTGTACGTCGGGGGTCGCACCACGCTGACACCCCATCTGCGCTCGCTGGTGGAATCCCACAACGGTCGCTTTGAACATCATGACGGTGGCCTTGAGCACAGCCGGGCCGGTTTGCAGTGTACCCTGGCTGGGGCTGATATGGTGTTCTGCCCGATAGACTGTGTCAGCCATGACGCCTGCAAACGGGTCAAGCGCCACTGCCAGCAGCAGGCAAAACAGTTTATCCCTTTGCGCAGCTCCGGTCTTTCCGCCTTTGCCGCCGGCTTACAACAGTTTTCCATCCAGGCCAGCAAGGGGATTGACTCCCTGGCAAACGGCAAACAGGAACGAATGAACTGAGAATCAGTGGCAGATCGCGAACTGCCCGGAGTGGTGCAGATGTAGCAGGCTACATCTGGGATTGTAGATAGTTCTTCAATCCAATCTTCTTGATCAACCCTAACTGCTGTTCCAACCAGTAGGCGTGATCCTCCTCTGTATCCTTAAGCATGACCTCAAGGATCTCTCGGGTCTGATAATCCTGCTCTTCCTCACACACGGCAATCGCCTTTTTCAGTGCTGCGGTGACCTCGTACTCGACATCCAGATCATTTTTCAACATGGAGGGCACATCGGCACCAATGCGCAGGGGATCCTGTTGCGAGAGATCCGGCGTGGCCTGGAGAAACAAGATGCGCCGAATCAGGGCATCAGCGTGCTCCGTTTCCTCTTCCATCTCGTGGTCAAGTCGTTCATAGAGCCTGCTCAGGCCCCAGTCATCATACATCCTTGAATGGGTGAAGTACTGGTCACGTGCTGCCAGTTCACCTCGCAGTAACATCTGCAACTGCTTAATCACTTTTTCACTGCCTTTCATAATGCAGATCCTCGCGTTACACATAAGACTGGAGATCGTTCTCCAGGCCACTTTTCTCGATCAGCCAGAGCTGAGTCTCTATCCAGTCGATATGCTCCTCACACTACTCGATAAATTTTCCAAGGGTCTCGCAGCTTACATAGTCTCGCCGGGCTTCGCAAAGTGCGATAGCCGTTCTCTCCTCTGAAAGCAGACTTTACTAGGATCTCTGTGGTAGTCAAAATGAGGAGCAGGACTGCATTGCCCGCTTTAGATTGATGCCCCGCCCTGCCTCGCACGCAATCCACGAGCGGATACAGACGACCTACGACGGACCGCTGAGCCTGGCCGAAGACTACATGGTATGGAACATCACCAAGGAGGATATTCGTGTAAGGCTGGCGAAAGTTGATGAAGACGTCTGGCCGCCCCCAGCCACCGAGAAGCCGCAGCTTCCCGATCCGAACCAGCGGATCCCCTATTCGGACGTGATTGACGGTGGCAAGCTCGATGTTAAGGACGTGATTCAGCCGATATACGACGAGGTTAACAAAGGGATTCCCGATCACTAATTTTCTCACTGCAGTGAGAAGTCACTTTCGTAGCAAGAAAATCCGGGTATGCAGAAATGCCGTCAGGGATGAAATGAGGTGGCATGCTATTTTGAGGTGTGTTCGAAAACTCCGTCCCACCCTTCCGTTCTGTTCTTTGACTGCAGCTCGTCAATTCGATCCAGGTAGAGCGCATACAGTTTCCGCTCCGGTACTGTATCACGCAAACGCTGGAATGCTGACCGGGCCTTTTGCCAGTCACCGGAAAAATAATAGTCCAGTGCCTGATTACTACCGCTGACTTCGTTAACCAACTCATCAGGAACGCTACCCTGTTTTCCGACGGCTTCATAGATAAAAACCGGTTTATTCTTGCCCTTTACCCTGACGCGGTCCAGACGACGCAGAACGATTTCCTCCAGACCCTCTGCGGTAGACTCACTGATAATCAGTCTCACTCCGTAGTATTTTGTCAGCCCCTCCAGACGCGACCCCAGATTGACTGCATCGCCAATCACGGTATAGGCACGACGGTATTCGGAGCCCATGTCGCCAACATTCATCAAACCGGTATTGATACCGATACCGATATTGACCTCCGGCCAGTTGTGTTCCCGGAATTCATCTCTCATACCCTGTAGCTCGTTCAGCATTGCAAGCGCGGCTTCAACTGCATGCTGGCAGTGTCCGGGGTCATGGACCGGTGCTCCCCAGAAGGCCATGATCATATCGCCCACATACTTGTCGATGGTACCGCGC
>JARFQV010000059.1 GCA_029287615.1 Pseudomonadota bacterium
AGACATGCTCATTCATTCCACAGGCTCTCGCAGGCGTACATTCCAGCAACGCATCAACCGGATTGCGCAGCTTGCCAGCACAGGATTTGCGATCCTGCTGGCAAGCCTGCTGTTTACAGGGTGCGCAAGTGTTCCAAAGGACTACCCGCGCACTTCCTCGACAGCCTTTACGGACTATCTGGATACCAGTGTCGGCCAGCTCTTCGAGGAAGCCGCTGTGCAGCAACCGGGGGAGTCCGGCTTTGCGATCATCCGCTACGGGCGTCCGGCCTTCATCTCCCGTGTGGCGCTGACCGAGCTGGCGGAGAAAACGCTGGATGTGCAGTACTACATCTGGGAGGCGGACGCCACCGGCCGGCTCCTGGCGGATCGCCTTATCCGTGCCGCCGACCGGGGCGTGCGGGTACGCCTCCTGATCGATGATCTCACCACGACAGGTCGTGACAGTCTCATCGCCGCCTTGGATGCGCATCCCAATATCGAGATTCACATTTTCAATCCCTTTGCCAATCGCGAGGCACGCGCCCTGGATTTTATCGTAGATCTTGGCCGGGTCAATCACCGTATGCACAACAAGTTGATGGTCATGGACAATGCCGTGGCCATCGTCGGCGGGCGGAATATCGGCAACCACTATTTTGATGTAGCCACCGACGCCAATTTCCGCGATCTCGATATTGCCGCGGCCGGTCCTGTGGTGCGGGATATCTCCAGGGTGTTCGACCATTTCTGGAATGGTGACTGGTCGGTACCGATCGGTGCCCTGGTGGACCAGCACTACACCGCTGGGGACCTCGCGGAGGTGAGGAGTCTCCTGCAGGAGCGTATCGCCCAGGACGACTACCCCTACCCGCTGGACCAGGATGTCGATGAGCTCAAGGCCGAACTGGTTTCAATCCGCGACAGCTTCATCTGGGCACAGGGACAGATTGTCTGGGATGACCCGTCGGAAGTGAAAGAAGGTATCCAGGAGGGCAAGCTGATCACGGCACTTCGCAAGAAAATGGATACGCTGCAGGAGGAATTGCTGATCGAATCGGCCTATTTTGTTGTAAAAGACCGGGGTATTGAATCCGCCAGGCTATTCAATGAACGGGGTGTAAGGGTGCGGGTTCTAACCAATTCGATGGCCTCCAACGACGTGCTGGCCGCCCATGCCGGTCATGCGGAACGTCGCAAACAGTTGGTCGAAAACGGCGTGGAACTCTATGAATTGCGCCCGGATGCCGGCGCGCCCAGAAAGAAGATGATCTCCGGTGAGTCGAAGGCGTCGCTGCACACCAAGGCCATGGTCTTCGATCGCGAGTCGGTCTTCATCGGCAGTTACAATCTCGATCCCCGTTCGGCGTCCATCAACACAGAAGCGGGCCTGTATGTGGAGAGCCCGGAACTGGCCCGCCAGGTTATCGAGTACATGGATGTGGGGGTGCAGCCCGAAAACAGCTACCGGGTGCTGCTGGATGAGGACGGGGATCTCGTCTGGGTGACCGAGGACGATGGTGTTGAGGTGCGTTACCACAAGGATCCCGAAAGCACCTTCTGGCAACGCTTCATGAGCGGATTCATTATCCTCTTGCCGGTTGAGCATCAGCTCTAGGTATCACTGCCGGTCAGGATGCCGGTGACAGGACGGGCCGCGGCTTGCGTGCTGTCTCTGGCCCGCTGACGGGCTCCCCGTTCTTCGAGGGCCGTGCTATGTACCTCGGGACAGAAGTCGGGATTACACGGGTTCACGAGGAGTTCAAGAACAGGGGCGACAGTAACTACACGGTGCTTGCCCGGGGAATCAGTTTCACAGGTACCTGTTTGACGAATTCATGCGGTTCTATCACCGCCTTAACGCGCTGTTGTGCCTCGAAGACGACAGCGACATCATCCGGAATGCGTGGACAAGCCTCCGCTTCCCGCTGGTCTGCGGTATCGTGGCAAGCACCGGGCTGCAGGCCGAACATGATGGCGGTTCGGCCAGGAATGCCGATGATCTCGATACCACCTGCCTGCCGGGAATTGGCTACCAATGCCAGGCATTTGTCAGTACCCTCACCGTGTATCGTATTATCTGCCGGATCTTCGCCTGTCTGTGTCAAATGAATAAACGAATAATCGCATGAAAACTTATCTTTACCGGGCAATCATCGCTGTCATTCTTTTCGAGGCAGTGTATCTGAGCCTGATCAATCTGGCACTGCAGCTGCCGGTAACACAGACACTGGTCAACCAGATTAAGCCGGAGAAATTCGCCGTTACCTGGGAGAAGGCATGGACCTGGCACCCGTTCAGGGTGCATGCACGGGGTGTCTCTGCCAACGGACAAACCGGAACACAGCAGTGGCAGGCCGAGGCCCCCGCTGCTTCCGCCTCTATTTCCATCCTGTCACTGCTGGCGAAAACGCTCAGCATTCACTCCGTGGTTGCAGCAGACCTCGAGTATTACCAGCGCCCGCGTCCGAGACCCGGCAAGGTCTATGCGGCTACACGTGCATTCTTCCCGCCGATCAAGGGCCGCGAGGTTGACAGGCAGCCTGTTACGCCCGCGCCGAAAAAAAAGGGTAATGGCTGGAAGATCACGGTTGAGGGTATACATGCCACCGGTAATCACAGGTTCTGGGTCTACCAGATGAAGGGCAAGGCCAGCGGGGACCTGCAGGCCAGCGTCAACTTCGAAACCCGTGGCGGACCGTTTTCACTGGACAATGGCGAGATGGATGTCAACATCCAGTCACTTTCGATAAATGATGAACCGATGATATCGAGCGAGAGTTCCCTCGAGGGAACACTGGAATTCGCGCCGTTTGTTCCCTCGGAGAACAAGGGCGTCAGGTCCATGGCCTTCCTGAAGACCGATGTCAGGCTTGATGCAGGGATGGAGAACCTCGACTTCCTGAATTTCTACCTCCGCAATCTGCAGGGCATGACGCTAGGCGGCAACGGCAGACTGAGCGGCAGGCTAGTCTACAACCTGGGCACGGTGATGCCGCCAACCAGTCTTGCCGTCATAGCCGATCATCTGCACCTGGATCTGCATGCCTACAAGGCCAGGGGGACCGGCGATATTACTATCCATGTCGATTCGGATGAGCCGGAGCAACTCGGATTCGACATCCGGTTTGCAACGATTGATCTCATTCATCAGGAAGACGCTACGAGCCATTTCACGGGAGAGAACCTGGTTTTCGCCGCGGCAGGCACTACCGTTCTCATACCGTGGGATACCCTTCAGTCCGGCATAAGCCATGTCAGCGTGGAGATTCCCCGTGTCAGGGCACCCGATCTGAAAGTCTACCAGCGCTACATCCCGACAAAACTTGCGCTTGTCATCGAGGGCGGAGAGGGACAACTGGAGGGGCGGGCTAGGCTTACACGCACGGACTTCGAGGGTAGCCTGGAACTGCGATCCACTGCGGCGGACATCAGTTTGACTGACTACCGGTTCAGGACCGACCTGGAACTTGGCGTCAATATCAACGCTCCCGAATTTGGTTCCGGCAAAGTGGATGTTTCCGGCACCAGTGTAAAGCTGAACAGTGCAAGGCTCATCAGGGGCGATGACAGCGATGCAAGCCCCTGGAACGCATCCATATCTGTCGATCAGGGACATATCGTCGTGCCGCGAAAGGCAGACGCAACGGATAGCAAGCATCTTCGACGCATGGCGAATACCCTCCAGGAAGACAGTATCGCGGCCCTGCTCGACAGGGCAGATGCGCATTTCACTGTTACGGGAAACGTCTCGGAGCTGGGCTGGCTCGATCTGTTGTTCAGTAATAGCTACAACATGAGCATCTTCGGCAGTGGCGATCTGGCAGCGAATCTGAATGTCGAGGGTGGGCAACTGGCCAGGGATTCGAATGTCCGTATTCAGGCCCGTGATATTGGTGCCAGGGTGCTCGACTATGAAGTCAAGGGTAATGGCCTGGTTACGCTCCAGGCCATGGAGGGTGGCGACCATCCGGATCTTGGTCTCCAGGTAAAGATTGATGACGCCATATTGAGGCGAGTGGGTGAGGAGCAGTTCTTTATTCAGGACGTCAGTCTCAAACTGGAGGCCCAGGCACTGGATATGCGCAAGGGTAAACCAGGCAGCAATGTCGATGTCCTGCGGCTGCAGGTACCCCGCGCACGTATCACGGACATGTCGGCATACAACAAAATACTGCCTGCGAATTCACCTCTGCAGCTTCTGGGAGGACAGGGTGACCTGAAGGCAGCAATTACACTGACACGGGACATGGCAGACGGGTACGTCAGGCTTGCCACACGGAACATGCGCGCTCGCATCGATGAGCAGGAACTTGCCGGTGACCTGCAGGCAAACATCCTGATACAGGGCGGAGTCCCGGAGAACATGGATTTTGATATATCGGGGACAAGTATCACCCTCGACCACGTCAGGGTGCACGGTGAATCTGCGCAGTATGACCAGGATGACTGGAGTGCTGAATTCCAGCTGAACAAGGCACGAACGATCTGGAAAAAACCGGTGTTTCTGCATGCAGAAGCCGAAGCTGAACTCAGGGACTCGAGACCATTTGTTGCGTTATTCGCCAACCTCAAAGGCGAGCACAAGTGGATCGAGAAGATGCTCACGGTGGAGAATATCCGGGGCACAGTCAATATGACGCTGGAGAATCAACGGCTGACCATTCCTCATGCATTCACCAGCAGCGACAGGATCGATGCCGGAGTCAAGGGCATCATCGATGCAGCACATCGGGAGGGTATATTCTATGTTCGCCATGGCAGGCTGGATGCAATACTGGAAACCAGGGACGGGGAGCGGGATATAGATATCATCCGTGCGAGAAAGAAGTTCGACGAGTATTCGCTGAACGCTGACACTGTCAGGCACTGATGACGACCAATACCTCCATCAGCAGTATTCACAGCCTGTATGCAGGTGCATTCAGGAACAGTGATTCACGTTCGTGGCTGGTCAGCATGAGCCCGGAAATCCCTGTCGGTGTTCCTGGAATTCAGAAAACTGCCCGGGCTGATTGCACTTCCGGTGCTCGCGCTGTACCTCGCCGGGTGTGCACAGATGGGGCCCGACCTGGTAAAGGACGGTCGTAATGACTACAACATTATCCTCCAGCAAACGGAGGCTGAAGAGGCAATCCTGAATCTTGTCCGCGTCCGTTACGGGGACCGGCCGCTGTTTCTCGATGTCAGCAATGTTTCCACGTCATTTACCTGGACGCAGGGCAGTTG
>JARFQV010000091.1 GCA_029287615.1 Pseudomonadota bacterium
AGCTGACTGCTCGGTCTACGGGAGCCGTCAGCAGTGCAACAATGAACCGACAGATACCTGCAAGTGGAATAACAAAAACGAGGTGTGCCTGGCGAAATAGCGGTTTACGCCTGTCTCTGAGATGGCAAGGGGGCTGACAGCTCCCTTGCCTGTGGTGACGACCGGCATTGCGTCGTCCCGAATTAAAGGGGTCTGACCCCTTTTTTCACTGTCTAAAGCATTTCAATCCAGTCCACCAGCCTTTTATATTCGGCTTTGAGCAGACCCACATCGGCATACAGGGCGGCCATCATCGCCGCCCCCTGTGACCTGGCCATGATATGCAGGCTCAGTGCCCGGTAATCCCTGCGGCCTATCTGTTTACAGGCCTTTTCCAGCCAGCGGCGGAACAGCTCGAGCATGTCTCGTGAGTGCTGCTGCAGATCGCGCTGGTCTTTCGCCAGTTCCATATTGAGCGACCCCATGGGACAGCCGTAGCGCACGACGTCCGCTTCTTCGTTGAGCAGTATGCGTGCATAGCGCTTCAGCCTGGCCTTGCCGTCCGGGTATTGCTTCTCCCAGCGGGCGAGCATTTGCTTGATGGATTCCATCCGCAAATCGATAACCGCATCGAGCAGCTCGTTCTTGCTGCGGAAATGATAATGCAGATTGCCCTTGCTGAGGCCCAGCTCGTCGGCGACATGGGCAAACGAGGTCTGGTTATAGCCCTTGGTATAAAACAGCCGGTTGGCCGTTGCCACGATACGTTCACGATTGGGTTGTTTCTGCTCGGCCATGACTGCCACTCCGGAATCCTGCCTTGACATATTAGTACCCTCGTCCTAATCTCTCAACAACACCTAGTACGGCCGTACTAATCTGTATCGACATGAGGGGAGCACTATGGCGGACCAGGACATCAATGTACTGATTACGGGGGCAACCGGTTTTGTGGGTAAGACCGTGCTCAAGGCCTTTAAAAACCGGCAATCCGTTCGGCTGATCGCCGCCTGCCGCGACCGGCAGCGTCTGCCGAAGGAATTCTCCGGGGAGATTCGTGAAGGCGACCTGCGCGATTCCGACTATGTGCGCGGGCTGGTGCAGGACGTGGATGTGATCTGCCATATCGGCACCTGGGCCGCGATGTGGGGTCACCGGCAACAGGAGCAACGCAATTTCTACCAACCCACACTGACCCTCATCGAGGCCGCCATCGAGGCCGGCGTAAAGCGGTTTATTATGACCAGCACTGTCGCCATCGCCGCGAAACAGAACTCACCGGAGGGCAACGACGACTTTTCCCAAACCTGCAAAACCGGCTTCTGGCCCCACCTGGATTACCTGATCGATGTCGACAACTATATGCAAGCCAACGCCCGCCGGGGCATGCAGATGATAAACCTGCGCCTGGGCCATTTTGTGGGTGCGGGCAACACCCTGGGATTGGTACCGGCGCTGGTGCCGCGCCTGAAAACCTGGCTGGTACCCTGGCTCGCCGGTGGCAACAGCCGCATGCCGCTGGTAACGGACAGCGATCTGGGTGAGGCCTATGTCAAAGCGTGTCTCGCGCAGTCGCTTGATGACTATGAATCATTCAATATCTGCGGTTCGGAATTTCCGCGCACACGGGAGGTGATCCGTTACGTCGCCGACAAAACCGGCGCCCCCGCCCCTTTGTTCAGCGTGCCTTACCCGGCCGGGTATGCTTTCGCCTTTGTCACGGAAAAACTCTTCCCCATCCTGCCCGGCAAAGCCCCCTTTCTGACCCGCTCTATCGTCCACCTGTCGGAAGACTGGCTGTGTCGTACTGAGTACGCCCGCAACAAACTGGACTACAAACCGCAAAAGGATTGGCGCTGTGCGCTGGACGAAGCACTGGATGAACTGAAGGCCCGGGATTATCCCTGGCCGAGGCTGGCGCAACGGATGTAGGGAATCAATGAAAAATCGAGTCTGACCCCGTTTCTCCTTGTTTTTCAAGCAAACCCGTTCCCTGTCGACATAGTGTGTATTGTGTGTATACTCGATGCATGCACAGCAAGGATGTGATCAAGCGGCTGGAAGCCGATGGTTGGATGCTGCATCACGTGAAAGGATCTCACTATCAGTTCAAGCATCCGACCAGACCAGGGAAAGTTACGGTACCCCACCCGAAGAAAGATCTTCCGGTGGGCACGTTGCGTAGTATTTTTCGCCAGGTGGGCTGGCAGTGGGATCGGTGAGATGCGTTATCCGGTAGTGATTCACAAAGATCAGGATTCTGATTACGGCGTTACGGTGCCGGATTTGCCCGGTTGTTTTTCGGCGGGTGAGACGATGGAAGTGGCGCTGGATAATGTGGTCGAGGCCATTGAATGTCACCTGGAAGGTTTGCTGTTTGATGGTGAGGCTATTCCTGAACCTCATGCAATTGAAGATCATCAGCACAATCCGGATTATGCGGATGGTACATGGGCGTTGGTTACGGTTGATCTTTCGAAGCTGGCAAGTAAAGCGAAGCGTATTAATATCACCTTGCCGGAACGCGTATTGGCGTTAGTGGATGAACAGGCTAAGCGGGATGGGGAAACGCGTTCGGGTTTATTGGCGCGTGCGGTGCTGGATTATATTGGGCGCAACAAGGTTGCATGAAATTAACTCAATCGATGGCACCCAAGGCAAGTTATTACTCTGACCCCGATTACTACTCAACACCCCCCGGGGAGCTGAACAGGAGAGCAGTTTGATATACTTATAAGTGTGGTACAGCAGGCGCGGAGTTCATGATGGACCTGATCAAACTGGAAGACAATCTTAAGCTGAATATTACGGAAATCGATTCCCAGCACGAGACATTGATAAATCTTGTCAACGAGATCCATGAAACCATGCTGCAGGGAGCAGACAAAGCAGACATGGACAGGCTGTTGTCGCAGTTACTGGAGCATACGCGGAACCACTTTTCTTACGAAGAGGAACTGATGTCTCGCTACAGCTATGCAGAATACGAGACACACAAGTCGGAACACAACCGGCTGATGGAGCATCTGGAAGATCTCGTTGTACGTTATCATAGCGGTGAACTCCTGCTCTCCTTCGCTATCGTGCTCGAACTCAA
>JARFQV010000097.1 GCA_029287615.1 Pseudomonadota bacterium
CTTCCCGGTGTGATAACCAACGAGAACGACTATGTCTGTGAATACACTGCTGAACAAGGAATATATTACCTCGATGCTGACTGTCGATGACCCATGGTGTTCGAGTCATGGTTCCGAGAATGGGGCCGTGGATCTCAGCGCCGGGATGCTTTACTACAGTCTTGCCTATTCCACCAGGGCACGCACATGTGTCTGTCTGGGATCCGGCGGTGGATTTGTGCCGCGTCTTATGCGCCAGGCGCAGCGTGATCTGAACATCGATGGAGCGCGAACCTTTCTGGTTGACGGGGCACAGAGCGTGAGCCAGGAGCGCAAGGACATCTGGGGCTCTCCATACTGGCTGGAGGAGGATTCCACCTTTCGCAGGAATTATCCCGATATCGAGGTGATTCTGAAGCTGACCGAAGATGCGTTCAACGAAGTATTCGTACCCGGCAATATCAGCATTGATTATCTGCACATCGATGCGGATCATCACTATGACGGTGCGAAGCGGGACTGGGATCTGTACCATACGCTGGTATCCGATAATGGCGTAATTACATTGCACGATACGACGAATTACCGTGAACCCTGCGGTGTACCGCAACTGGTGGATGAAATCCGGGAAAGTGGAGAATACGATATAGTCAACTTTCCGATTGCCTATGGTACGGCTATTGCAAAGAAGATTCTCAGCGTTGATGAGAACATTGCTGCTTCCCGCTCCAGTCGAACTTCCAGACCCGGACCCCGGGAACAAGGCTAGCCGGTTACGAGTCGAAGCAAGCGCAGCCGGGCTTCCGGAACCCGATTGATCAGCATTCTGATGGGGCAGTTGTGACAATCAGCAGTCAGTCTGTCGATGCCCTGATGTCATCCAGACGGATTCTGGTGCTTGGCCCGTGCGGTTCCGGGAAGACCTTCCTCACCCGCCAGTTAAGCCGGATCCTTGAACTACCGGCGATACACCTCGATGCGAATTTCTGGCACCAGGGCTGGGTCAGTACACCACAGCCGGAATGGAGGGGTGTGGTGAGTTCCCTGATCCGGCAGGAAAACTGGATTATGGACGGGACGTACGAGTCGACGCTGGACCTCAGGATCCCGGCAGCCGAGGCGATTATCATGGTCAAGCGCCCTCGCTGGTCCTGCCTCTGGGGTGTGGTACGGCGGAGTATCTTTTATCGAAACAAACCGCGACCGGATGCACCGTCGAGTCAGCCCATCGATCTCGCGTATCTGCGGTATATATGGAGATATCCGGCGCACACGGATAGCCTCGTCACTGAACTCATCAGGGAGCATGGCCCGGATCTACCGGTCATCAAGCTGGATAACCGCAAGAGCGTAGCCAGACTCCTTTCTGCCTTACAGGGCGGTTCCTGCGGGGTATGACTTCATGAACGTCACCTGCTGTCCGTCACCCATTATCTGCTCCCATGCAGCAACGGTTGCACAAGCTTATGAAAATAGCACTGATTCAGGATGAAATTTATTTACCGTCCTTTGGTGGCGGTACGAAGGCAAATCGTTACTTACTCGAGGATCTCGCGAGGAGCGGACATGAATGCGTGGCCTTTACGAGGGCCCTGACCCGTTCATCTGAAGGTCCAGGCGATCTGCAGCAGTTCTCCGTAGAGATGGAATCCCGTGGCGCCAGTATTCAGGAGGTGGAGCCGAATGTTTTCTCTTACGAGTACGAGGGAGTCCTGGTCGAGGCGTCAGCTTTGGAAGACCCTGACGAGCAACATGACTATCTGGTTCGCCGCATTCGGGCCATGAACCCGGATTGGGTCTTCGTCACGGATGACAAGCGGCGAATCATGCTGCGAGCAGCAATGAATGCGTCACCATCCCGCGTGATTCTGTTGTTGCAAACGATTGTCCAGCTGCCTTTCGGACCGCTTTCGGTCGATAAAAGTCCGGAATATACCGAACTGGTCAGGGGGGCAAGGGCGGTTGTGGTGATCAGTCACTTCATGAAACAGTATATACGCGACTATGGTGAGCTGGAGTCCTGCCTGATACCGATTCCGGTCTACGGTTCTGGTCCTTTTCCGGATCTTGCAAGATTTGATCGCGGTTTCGTGACCATGATCAATCCCTGCGAACTAAAGGGGGTGAGCATTTTTTCCGGTCTTGCAGGCGAGTTTCCGGACGTTGAATTTGCGGCGGTGCCGACCTGGGGTGCCAATCAGGAACTGATCGACCGCCTGCGAGAGCAGCCCAATATCAGCATCCTGAAACCAGCCAATGATATCGAGGAGATTCTCGGTCAGACTCGTATACTCCTTGTGCCATCGCTATGGCCCGAAACCTTTGGCTACGTGGTACCCGAGGCGATGTTGCGGGGTATCCCCGTGCTGGCCAGCGATGTTGGCGGATTGCCTGAAGCGAAGCTGGGCGTGGATTTCATATTGCCGGTTCAGCCTGGAGAGTTTCGAGAGGAAGGTTTCTATACTCCGCCACAGGAGCTTTCACCGTGGAAGCAGGCACTGGGCAGCTTGCTGTTTGACGAAGAGGCTTACCGGGAATGCTCGCAACAATCCAGGCAGGTGGCGCATGAGTTTGTTGCCGATGTGTCGGCAACGCGTTTCGAGGAACTGATGGATCAGCTATCTGGAAGGCGCTAGCCCGAAACCGACTGTTCATACCGCGAACCGGCATGGTGCCGCTTTATAAAGAATTATCGAGCCCGTTGCGGGTTTACCTCACGCAGCCAACAGCAAGGCCAATACGATGGACCATGAACCAAAGAAACAAATCCATCCGGAATTCCAGCGTTACATCGACCAACAACCCTATTCCATCATCCTGGACGGGCTGAAATTCACGATCGATAAAGACGTATTCCCGCCTGATATGGGGAAGTGCTCGCAAAACCTTGCCAGGATTGCACAAGCTTACCCCGCTCAGACGGTCCTCGACATGGGGTGTGGATCCGGGTATCTGGCGCTGTCATTGAAGCGCAGCGGGGTGCCGGAGGTATGGGCTTCCGACATTCACGCTCCGGCCGTTGACTGTGCGCGAAAAAACGTAGAACGGAATGAATCGGTCGGACCGGTTCATGTTGTGCAGAGCGATCTTTTCGAGAACATACCGGTTACGGTGAAGTTTGATCTGGTCGTGTTCAACCAGCCGTTCGGTCCGGGGCAGGGTGACACCGTATGTGGTTGCGGGCCGGATGGTGGATACCGGATCGTCAGGCGTTTCCTCCGGCAGGCCGCAGACCGGATGAACCCTGACGGGGTGGTCATAATGGCGTTTTCCGATCGGGAGCCCGCTGAAAACAGCCCGGATCAGGTGGCCGCCGAGATTGGTTATCCTGTCCGGACCTTGTTGCACGAGTATTACGGTGAGGCGAATAACTATATCTTCGAGATTCGTCCACGACAGAGGGAGGAGTCGGGCAGGAATTCCTGATGAAACGACCGCGTCGTCCAGGGCATGGATCCATCTTTACCGATCGACACGGTGTGCCGGGAAGTGTGGTCAGGACAGATCCGGTTCCCCCAGATGTTGCAGGATGGCACTACGCGCGGCATCACGCAGTTTCACCGCCGCCGCCCAGTCGGTGCCTGCCGGTGCAATAGCCGACTCGACGATAACGCGAACCATTCCCCGGCGTGGAAAGCGGGAGTCGCCACGAAGCAGCGAGCGTGTACCACGGATGGTAACCGGTACGACCGGGACGCCTGCCTCGGCAGCCGCGGCAAAAGCGCCCATATGAAATGGCAACAGACCGGGTATGCGGGTAAAGGTGCCTTCGGGAAAATATACCAGCGATTGGCCGGCCTCTAGCCTCTGCTCGGTGTGCCTGGCATCTGTCACCCCGCGTTGCTTGTCGAAACGTTCCACGAACACGGCATCGATGCGGCGCAGAAACCGGCCCGGAATAAACTGGCGTTCCAGCTCCGCTTTGGCCACGAAGGAGAACTGGCCGGGCAGGGCCGCCACCAGTATTACGCCATCCAGATAGCTTGCATGGTTGGTGACGATTACACAGACCTCTTCCCGGGGAAAGTCCCCGGCACCCTCTACGGACAGGGGGATACGGCCAAGACGTAACAGCAGGCGTGCCCCCCGGCGCATCACCGCCCACCGCCATGAGGCGTGTGGCAATAACAGGACCAGCAGCCAGACCGGAGGCGCCAGCAGCCAGAAGATGCTATGGGCATAAGCGGCATAGCTTATATCAGAGAGTTTCCGCCACATACTGCGCAGGCGTGGCGGCACCGATGACAGGGTGAGGCGCACAACCTGCCACCACACAGCATGCGGGTGGCGGCCGATTCTTCCCGTTTCGAACAACTTGCGCACGGCACCCCGGCGGATCTTCCCGCTGGAGGTTTTCAGCACCGTATGTGGCGGCGCCAGTATTACCTCATCAGCCGGCATACCCAGCAGGTCGGTGGCCACTTCCCGAACCCGGGCCTGCAACGTCTGCAGTCTGGTGGTCTCCTCCTCACGGGTTTCGGCAACCACAATGATCCGCTCGGTGCCGGTATCCTGGTCAGGACTGCCGAACACCGCTACACACCCCTTGCGGATTCCGGGGATGTCACCCGCGGCTTCCTCCAGTTCATAGGGGTAGATGTTGCGTCCACCGCGGATGATGATGTCCTTGACCCGGCTGGTCAGGTAGATGTCACCGCCGGCGACATAGGCCAGGTCGCCGGAATCCAGCCATCCATCGTCGAACAGACGCCGGGTTGCCTCCGTGTTGTGCAGGTAACCGCTGCACGCCGATGGTCCCTGGAATTCCAGTCGTCCCTCTTCGCGCGCCGGCAACTCGCGTCCGGCCGAATCGACGATGCGGATCTGATAACCGGGTAACGGCTGGCCGCAAGCGACGAACTCCAGCGCCCCTGTATCTGCGTCCGATACCGGACCGGCCATACGGCGGGTGAGGAAGGTTTCGCGTTCGACACGATCAATGCGTGGTCCGCGCCCGAGGGGTGGAAAGGCAAGGCCGACTGCCGCCTCGGCCAGTCCATAGACCGGCGCCATTGCCTGTGGTTGATAGCCGTATGAAGCGAATCGTTCGCCGAAACGGCGTATCGTGTTGGGACTGACCGGTTCTGCACCGTTGAAGCTCATGCGCAGGCTGCTCAGATCCAGGCCCTCGATATCGCGGTCTTCCACTTTACTCAGGCACAATTCATAGGCGAAGTTTGGTGCAGCGGTCAGGGTGCCATGGTGCCGGTGGATGGTCCAGAGCCAGCGCGCAGGCCGGGTCAGAAACGCCAGCGGCGACAAGAGGACCAGCGGGATCCCGTAGTACAGGCTGCCCAGCCAGGCACCGATCAGGCCCATATCGTGATACAGGGGCAACCAGCTGACGAAGACGTCGGTGGATTCGGCCCGGATCACTTCTCCCATGGCGCGAATATTGGCCAGCAGGTTGGCGTGCGTCAGGATGACGCCCTTGGGCTGGCCGGTGCTGCCCGAGGTGTACTGCAGGAAGGCGATATCCTGCGCCCGTATAGGCGGGCTTTTGAAGGCTGTTGCGGCGTTCGCCAGCTGGGATGGTGTGAGTACATCACGCAATGTGTCAACCTGCCCCTGCAGCAAGCGCCCCACCCGCTGGGCTTCCGGGACGGTGATAAGCAGGACCGCCCGGGCATTGCCGAGAATGCCCACATGGCGGCGCAGGTGATCCTCGAGTTGTGACGGGCGCAGGGGGGGATAGATCGGAACCGGGATGCCACCGGCCAGCAGGATTCCGAAAAAACTGAACAGATAGTCCCGGCAGGTGGGTAGCATAATGGCCACAGTCTGACCTGGCAGCACGCCTTGTGCCTGCAGGCCGGCGGCAATCGCATGAGCGCCTTCGGCCAGTACCGCATAGGTGATCGTTTCCGCTTTGTCACCATCGCCGTACAGGTAGACGTGCGGACGCTGCGGATGACTGAGCACATGCCAGTCGAGCATTTCCGGCAGCGTCCCGGCCTTGTGGGGTACTCCCGCCAGCTTGTCCAGCGGTACCGGCACGGCCTGCATTGCTGGCCCGGCGGGTTTCGCGCCCTTGCCGGCCTGCACTGCCCGCAACAGATCGCGGGGGGTTTCTGCGCTGGCGAGCAGCTGTTCCGGCAGGCTGACACCAAAGGTGCGCTCGAGGCGTAGCAACAGTTCTACCCGGGACAGGCTGTCGAAACCCAGTTCCCGGTCCAGCGCACTGTCCAGTGAGACCTCCAGGGAACGGCCGCGCTGTGGATGCAGTTC
>JARFQV010000158.1 GCA_029287615.1 Pseudomonadota bacterium
GCTTGACCACGACATCCCGGGATGTCGTCGAGCCCTTTTTCGTCTTCGCCCACAGACTGATTTTGAATATGGTGTGTCCGGCGATCCGGCTCCTGGCGGTATCGGTCGGGTTGGCGGAGGACTCATCTTCCGTCCCGTCGAGCACGCTGCGTAGCCACGATGGCGCAAATTCCCGTTGGACACCACGATGATTGGAGTCCACGATGAGATAGGGTGCCAGCTGCTCAAAGATATCGTTCGTCATTCCCAGTACATAACGGTATTCCTCGATACTGCTGAAGGCACCGTCATGTACCTCCCATTGCATTCCTGCAATCCGGTAATCCTCGTCTTCCGCTCCGTTGTCGTGTTTCAGGCTGTCCCTGTCCCTCCAGTCCAGGGTAGCGCCGATCAGTCGGGATCGCTGTAGCTCATCGATCCCGAGCGCAGTCAGAACCGTGTCCAGCAAGGGTGCGTCCACGGTATTGAGATCGATCAGTCCTCTGGTGTCGCGTATCGCGATCGCGACCTCACCGCCATCCAGCGCGAGATTGTAGATCCTCCCGTCCGTCTGCCAGCTCTCCTCTGATGCCTCGTTCCTGCTGAGTTCCAGGATGGCATGACTGGTGCCGGCCTCCGCCAGAGCGCGGGCCCTGGCGGCCTCTACCTGGTTGGCGGTGAGCCTGGTTTCGGTGCGAATGTTGCGGGCATGACTGGCGGCGATGACCGTCAGCAGAACCAGCAACCAGAGTACCAGCACCAGGGCTATACCACGTTGCCTGTCACGCGCTGGAAACGACTTGCCACGCAGACGATAACGGGATGACATGGTCGTGCTGCGCAGGCAAGAACCGCACCTGCTTACCCGGCGGGCATTTATCCCGGTCCGGTTCATTGTAACGCTCCCGTATGCACTGAAAGCATCAGTTCCGGCCACTGCAACATCCCGCTGTCCCTTTCCACCCGCAGTCGCACCAGCTCCGGATATCGCACTTCTTCAGGATTCCATTGCCGGTGCCACGCGGGCGCCTCATCTTTCTTTCTGGAACCGTAATAGCCCAGTTCGACCGATTTCAGTCTTTCTGCCAGCAGTACCCGACGTCCGCCATCCGGTGGTCCCAGCCGGGTGTTATCGGGATTGAACAGGGTGTAATTCAGCACCAGGCGGATTCCGTCCCCATGCGCTTCCCCGGACAGGGTGAATTCAAAAAGTCCCGTCGCGCCGTGGTGTTGTGGAGCGGGCGCAATGAATTGCACCCGTTTTCGATCACCATTGAATGCAATTCGACGTTCATTGTCATCAGCCCAGACCATTGGCAGGATCTGCCTGAATTGTCGCTGCAACAAGTCTACCGTCGTGCGCAGTTGTTCCGATTCTCCGGCTCGTTTTATACCGGCTTCCCAGCTGCGATCACCGAGACGCAGGGTGCTGAAGGCCGTGGTCATGATCATCGCAAGAACCACCATGGCCACGATGATCTCCAGAAGTGTAAATCCGGCCTCGGCTCTCCTGCGGCAGGATAGAACCGTTGACGGGTCTGGCCGCAGAGCAGGCGATATCAACCTGGTGTCTCCTCGCTTCCGGTCTTCCTCAAGCGGATGCTGCTCAGGGTCAGTCTGCGTTTCTGACCCGATAGTTCCCAATCCACGTTCACCGTAACCCGGTAGCCCTCGATGCCACCGGCCGGTTCCTTCTCCCCATCCCGGGGCAGGTAGGTTTCAATGATGCGCTGCCACTGGAAACGTTCCCCCCATTCACCACTGCTCTCACCCGTCTCCAGGGGGGCGGTGATTCCGGTCGCCGCCAGTTGCGATTCCGCCACCAGCACCGCCTGGGTATAGTTCGAGGAGAGTTCCACGTTGCGCAGTCCCCCGGAGAAGATCCGGAATATGACCGTCAACGCGAGAGTCAGTACCATGAAGGCGACGAGGATCTCGATCAGGGTGAAACCCTGCTGCCTGGCATCAGCTCTCATGATTCGATGCCTCCTCGATGCGGATAGTACCGGTAAGCCAGTCCACATCGAGTAGAAAGGAACGGTTGCCACCCTGCAGGATGATCTGTCCGCCGCTTGAACTGCCATCGGGAAAGAAGCGGATGGACTGTTGCGTTGCATCCAGGCCGGTTTCATCCGCATGGGCTTGCATGCGCAGGCTTATACCTTCGGGTAGAGCCGTATGCTTTCCTTCGCCGATACGATAGCCCTGTTTCTCTCTGTCCAGGTGGAGTGTCTGTTCACTATTGCTGATAATTGCCTGGCTGCGGGTATCTCGCAGCACGACGACCAGATCCCGCGCGGTGCCTTTCAGCCTGACACCCGGAAGCGCTCCGGAGAACAGCGGCGGGATGAGGGTAAACAGGAAAGTTGCGATGACCAGGACGACCAGAATCTCGAGCAGCGTAAAGCCACCCTGAAATCTGAAATGCCTGATCCTCTCGTTCACCAGCTTACGATGTCAGCAGCTTCCCCTTCACCACCCTCCTGATTGTCCTGTCCCAGGGAATAGAGGTCGTACATGCCGTTTTCGCCCGGGGATCGGTACTGGTATTCATTGCCCCAGGGATCCTTGGGCAGCGTCTTTTTCTTGAGATAGGGACCGTTCCAGTTGCTGACTCCGACGGGCTGCTCAACCAGGGCAGCAAGACCCTCTTCCGTGTTTGGGTACCGTCCGGTCTCCAGATGATAGAGATCCAGACCGGCACCCAGTTCCTCGATCTGCAGTCTTGCGGTATCACTCTTCGCACCGCCCAGATAACGCAATACCTGCGGGCCAACGAGTCCGGCGAGCAGGCCCAGTATGACCAGTACCACCAGTAATTCGATCAGGGTAAAGCCTTCTTTTTTGTTTAGCGACGATGTTTTTCTTTGAGTCATGCCCTGTACTTCCTCCATGGTTAGATGACTAGCTGATTGATGCCGAGAATTGCCATCAGAATGGAAATGATCACGGCGGCGATGATCACGCCGAGCACCAGGATCAGAACGGGTTCCAGCAATGCCAGGGCCCGCTTGATACTAACCCTGGTTTCCCGATCATAGATCTTGGCCACCTGCAGGAGTATTTCCTCCAGATGACCGGTTTCCTCGCCAACGCGGATCATGTGAACGGCGAAGGGAGGGAACCGGGCCATTTCCGCCAGTGGTCCGGCGAGACTCTGGCCCTCCTTCAGGCTTCCGGCTACCCTTTCGAGTCCGCTGGCAATGACCTGATTGTCCACTGTGTCCTTGACGATGGCCAGGGCGTTCAGCAGCGGGACACCGTTATTGAGCAGTGTTCCAAGCGTACGCGCGAAACGCGCCACCTCGACACGGGTGATAATGGATCCGGCCAGTGGCAACCTGAGCAGGCGCGCATGCCACTGATAACGGCTGCGCGGCTGGCTGAGCTGATAACGCACCAGCCAAACAGTCCCCGCTGCCAGCAATATTCCAAGCCACCCATAATGCTGTAGTGTCTCACCGACGGCAATGGTAATGCGGGTGGGGAGGGGCAGGACCTGGCCGACGCCCTCGAAGAGTTCGGTAAACTGGGGCACGACATAGCCAAGCAGGATAAAGATCGATACGAGTGCGACCAGAATCAGGATGGCTGGATAGATCATGGCGGAGGTGAGCGTTTCGCGGATTTCCCTTGCCTCTTCCATGTGTTCCGCAAGGCGTTCCAGCACCACACCCAGTGCGCCACCGGACTCGCCGGCACGGAGCAGGTTGATGTAGAAACGGCTGAATACCCCTTCCTGTGCCTGCATGGCGTCGGTCAGGGTAGCACCTCCCTTGACCCGTTCCCGAACATTATCCAGCATCTGTTTGAGTCGCTCACCTTCCGAGAGGTCGGCCATGATGCCCAGGGCTCGGTCGAGAGGCATGCCGGCACGCAGCAGGGTACCGAGTTCACGGGTCAGGTTTGCGATATCCTGATCGGAGATACGTCTGGAGCGCAGACGCCGTCTGCCCTTGACGACGGTTGTTTGTGTGGATTCATCCACTCGGATGGGAACATGACCAAGGGCCTGAATATGTTCAACGACCTGGTCCCGGTTACTGCCTGTCAATGTGCCCTTGACGATCTCTCCATCGGCAGTGGCGGCCTTGTACTGGTAGAGGGGCATACCTATCGATGTGTCCACGGGCCGGACAGCAGGGCCAACAGGTTCCCCAGCCAGTGGCGAAGGGCGGCCAGGTAACGCTTGCCAGTGGAGAGGATGCCTTCTATGCGGACCTTCAGGCCGGTTTTCCGTGCCGCGGTTTCCCCGGATCTTTCATCATTCGTCTTTTCGTCTGCCGATGCGTCTGATGACGGTGGTTGCGATGAATGAGGTTGTCGCGATTGATCCTGGGTTACGCGCAGGACTTCTTCTATGGTTGTCTCACCCTCTACGACCTTGCGCAGCCCATCCTCGCACATGGATTGCATGCCATTTTCCATGGCAACGCGGTTGATTTCACCGGCGTCACAGCGTTGGAGTATCTGTTGCTTGATCTTGTCGCTCATCACCATCAGTTCGGCGATGGAACTGCGGCCACTGAAGCCGGTGTTTCCGCATTGTTCACAGCCCGCCGCACGATAGAGCGTGATGGTTTTTTCCCGGGTAAAACGTTTCAGTCCCCAGCGTAATACAACCTCATCCAACGGTTTGTAGGGCTCACGGCAATGCCGGCACAGTGACCGCACAAGGCGCTGTGCAAGAATGGCATTTACCGTCGAGGTGAGCAGGTAATCCTCGATACCCATATCCAGCAGCCTGGTGATGCTACCGGCCGCGTCATTGGTATGCAATGTGGAGAGTACGAGATGGCCGGTCAAGGCCGACTGCACGGCGATAGCCGCTGTCTCCTTGTCGCGCATTTCGCCGATCATGATCACATCGGGATCCTGTCGAACGATGGATCGCAGGGCAGATGCGAATGTCAGGCCGATCTGTGGCTTGACCTGCATCTGGTTGACTCCCTCGATATTGTACTCGACGGGATCCTCTACCGTGAGGATCTTGCGTTCCGGGGTATTGAGGTGCTTGAGGCCTGCATAGAGTGTCGTTGATTTGCCGCTGCCGGTCGGGCCGGTCACCAGCAGGATGCCGTGTGGTTGCGCAAGGATGTCATGCATGTCCCGTTCGAGTTCACTGCTGAAGCCGAGTGGACCGAAATCCAGCGCCACATTATCACGATGCAGGAGGCGCAGTACCACGCTCTCCCCATACATGGTTGGCACCGTGGAGACCCTGAGATCGATTTCCCTGCCGCGCACACGAACCTTGAATCGGCCGTCCTGTGCCAGGCGGCGTTCGGCGATATCCAGATTGGCCATGATCTTGATTCGGGAGATGACCGCGGCCGTTGACCGGGTTGGCGGGGCATCGACTTCCCGTAGCAGTCCGTCGACCCGGTAGCGTACCTTGAGAATGCCCTCGAAGGGTTCGATGTGTATATCGGATGCATCCGATTCGACCGCCTGGTGGATGAGCTGGTTCACCAGCTTGACGACCGGTGCCTCGCTGGCGAGCTCTTTCAGTTGCTCCACATCGTCGAGAAACTGAATCGCATCTTCACCTTCGGCCTCATCGCTACCGCCCTTCAGACCGTATCGCTGTTCCAGGGCAATATCGATCTCGGAGGCAACCCCGACAGAGGGCAGGATGTTCTTTCCGGTGAAGAGTTTCAGGGCCTCCCTGGCATATTGGTTCAATGGGTCGGCCATTGCCACGGACAAGCGGTCATCCTCCTCATACAGAATAAGGATCCGGCTTTGCTTCAGAAACTTGTGGGAAATGCGGGAATCGATAGGTAGTTCATCCGGGAAGTTTCTGCGATCTGCGAGGGGAAGTTCCAGTTGGTTGGACAGGGATTCGGCGACATCCCGTTCGGAGACCAGCCCAAGCTTGATGAGGACGATGCCGATAGGTTCCCACTGTTCCTGCTCATGCTGCAGGCGGCAGGCGCGTTCGATATTGGCTGGACTCAATTTCCCCGCATCGACCAGATGCTTGCCCAGCGCCTTGCGGACGACGCTGTTGTGTGTCATCGGCATGGCTTCTTGTGAGACTTGCTGCAGATATTTGGCCATAATACAACGCTATAACATTTATTATTATTTTACATATAGATAATAATTAATGATAATGCGAATTTATAACAAAGTGAACCAGTTTCGAAGCCACTCTCCGGTCTGCTTTCGTGAACGGGGAAACTTCTTGCAGAATCAGATCTTCGGAAAGTGGCCATGCAAGCTGCAGGTATCGGATTACAGTAATAAAATTTGTTGCCGCTCTATATCTTACGATAGAAAAGGAGCCGGTCAGGTGTAAGAATATCCCTGCCCCGGGTTTCCTGGACAGATTTACCTGCGGACTTGTGTAAGGGATGGGATGAATTAGAATAACCGGGCTTGTGTGGCAAGGGGGGATTGCTGCAGGGGCATCGAGTCGAAGCCTATAAGACACCGAAACCACCGGATCTTCCAGGGATGGGGATTATTATTTATATAAATCAATATATTAAACGGTGTTTGGGGATTCTGCTAGGTACAGTACTGTTGGTTTCCTGTGCCAGCAGGCCCCCCGAACAAGCTGTCGACGAACCGGATGCCTCTGTACAGGTGTCCCGGTATACACCAGTGCCGGAATCCGACTTGATCCGGTATTCCCAGGATCCGAACCTTGATCAGCAGACCACAAGGGAACCCGGTGCACTGGATCAGGAACCCCAGGGCCCCGTAAAACCGGGTAGCCAACCAAGAATCCGGATGGGTAGCGGCGTTTTTGTGAAGGACAGTCCCAGGCTCGGTCCCGCTCGACAGGATCAGCGGGCAGATTTGAGCCGCGGGCTCCAGACGGACCTCAAGACGGACCCCTCCAAACCCTATGTCATCAATCTGGCCTCATTGCGGCAACCGTATTCCGCAAGAGATCTGCCGGATCACGATCTTTTCCGAACCCATCGGGTCTATGTTATGCCGTTCGATCAGGATGGCAAAACCTGGTACCGGCTGCGCCTCGGATTCTTCAGAACCCGTGCGGCTGCCGAGGCCATGCTGGCGAAACTGGATAAAGACTTTCCCGGTTGCTGGGTTGATCATGCATCAATTACTGAAAGAAAACAGTCAGCTGAGAAATCTATCTCAGAACCTGCTCAAACTATGTCCGACACGGAACCTTCCCGATCATCCAGCAGAGCCGCGGTGCCCAGGGGGGATGTGACACTGAACTTCGAGGAGGCCGATCTGCGGGAATTCATCCAGGTCGTCTTCGAGGACATACTCAAGAAAAACTACCTGATCGATCCTCAGGTCAAGGGGGTCGTTACCCTGCACACAACCTATCCCATCACGGAAGACGCGGTCCTGCCGATCCTGGAGACGGTACTGCAGCAGAATGGCGCTGCGCTGGTCAGGGGGCAGGGGTTATACAAGATCGTACCCCTGGCGGCTGCCGAGGGGGAAGCGGTTTCCCCGGGCGTCGGCCGGCAGTCGATTGAGCCGGGCTCGGGTTACAGTGTACAGATCGTACCGATCCGTTATGTAGCAGCCACCGAGATGGAAAAGATTCTCAAACCGTTTCTCCCGGCGGGCAGCACCATGAGAGTCGATGCGGCCCGGAATCTGCTCATCCTCTCCGGACCGCAATACCGCATCGACCAGGTACTCGAGACAGTGAAGATCTTTGACGTGAACTGGCTCAAGGGCGTCTCCTTCGGCCTGTTCCCGCTCAGCTATGCCGATGCCACCACCATTGTCGGCGAACTTGAAAAGGTGATCGATGGAGAAGGCAAGGGCATGCTGGCAGGCGTGGTTCGTCTGATTCCCATCCAGCGCCTGAACGCGGTCATGGCCATCACGACCCAACCGAACTACATGAACCAGGTGCGCCAGCTCATCGAGCAATTCGATCTGGGCATGGATGGTGCGCCGGGCAGCCGCCTGTATGTCTATCACCTCAAGAACGGTAGCGCAGAGAAAATCGCGACGGTGCTGCAGCAGTTGTACGGTCTGCCGGTGACCACTACCCAGGACTTCGATCCCGGAATACCCCAGTTCATGCCGGGGCAGGGTGTGAACGTGTTCAGGCGGGGTGTGGATATATCGACTCCGCCTCCATCGGTTGGCGCCGTCGGTGCCGGTGGCGATTACCCTGTAGAGGTGGTACCGGTGGTACCGCCACGTCTACCGGAAACGGCTCAAAAGACGGAAAGGGCAGCGCCGGCCGCCGATGAAGGCGTCTCGCTGGATAGCCAGGGAAGTGTAAGCATCATCGCCGATACGGATAACAATGCCTTGCTCATCATGGCCAGTCCCGAGGACTACCGTGCCATAGAGGCAGCGATACGAAGACTCGACATCAAGCCGCGTCAGGTTCTCATTGACGCCACCATTGCCGAGGTGACCCTGTCCGATGAACTGGATTACGGAGTCCGCTGGTTTCTGCAGCAAAACAATCTCAGGCTGGGCTTCAATGCACCGGTACCCGAGACGGCAGCCGGGGACGGCCTGGCCCTGGCGGTATTCAAGAACAATGGTAATGCCAAGTTGTTTATCGATCTTCTGGAGAGCAAGACCAAGGTCAAGTTTCTATCGGCCCCGCAGATCATGGTACTCGACAACCAGACGGGAAATATCCGCGTCGGTGACCAGATTCCCGTAACGGTACGCAGCTCACAGAGCACGATTGATCCGGATGCCCCGATCGTGTCCGAGATCCAGTTTCGGGATACAGGCACTCTCTTGTCGGTAACGCCAAGGATCAACGCCGGTGGTCAGGTGACGCTGAATGTCAGCCAGGAGGTCAGCCTGCCAGGCAGCGAGCCAGCCGTCGGCGGTGGGGGTAATGTCGCGATCTCGCAGCGTACAATCGACAGTAGCGTCATCATTCAGAGTGGCGAAACGGTCGTGCTGGGCGGACTGATTCTCGAAAGCGAGAATGAGACGAAATCGGGTATTCCGCTGCTGATGGACCTGCCCTGGTTCGGGAACCTGTTCAGTTCGACTTCACAGGATGTGCGACGTACGGAGTTGATCGTGATGATCACTCCGGAGGTTGTACCGGATGAAAACGCCGCGGAAGAGGTTACCGAGGAACTGCGAAGGCGGATGAGAAACGTCATCGAGTTCAAGCGTTCGGTAGAGGGTGTCCGTTTATAGCGGAAGGGGTTGTACGCTGGCCCAGCACCCACCCGGACCGGTTTTTATCGGTTGACAGGGAGAAAATTTCGTGGCCATAATTGGTAGTCATAAATTTGGCGCTGAACGCCCTGGGACCCGGTTGAACCCGGCGGCCCATGCAAATACCAGTCGTCCCGCGAACTCGAAAAACCGGGCGCGGCGGCAGGACCTGGAAAGCGGTCAACACATAATTATTCCCAGAAAGGGCCAGGCGATTGCAATCTCCGAAACAGTACTGGCAATCCATGCGGGGCAGTTTGAGGAAACTGTTCGCCTCACCCCATGCGCGGGATCTGGAGCAAAAGTTCTCGGCGGTTACCGATGAGCATCAAACGCTCCAGCTGGAGTTTCAGGGTGTCCAGAACGAGCTGAAGCAGATCAAGCTAAGGGAGGAGGCTGTCTCTTATACACATCTCCGAGCCCACGAGACAATGAC
>JARFQV010000160.1 GCA_029287615.1 Pseudomonadota bacterium
CCCCCCCCCCCCCCCCCCCCCCCCCCCCCCCCCCCCCCCCCCCCCTACTCACCGACCCCGCCACCCCCGACCTCTACACACTCACGCGTTCGTCGGCAGCGTCAGATGTGTATAAGAGACAGACATAAGCAACCACCGGAAGGCATGAAAACATCTATCGGCCCGCCGCTACCCGATACCCGTTCCAACCGTCAGGAAACCTCTTACTCCCGCTGCCAGCCGACTGCACGCCTTTTCCGTATCCGTAATTCAGTACAAAGCTCCACCGAATCCCCAACCAGCCAGGCCCGTATATAACGCACCATATTGAGGCTGAATGTAAAGATTCAGTTATACACAATCCGTACTCATGGCAGCTGACCCGCCACGCCCCTTCCGAGGCGCATCTTTCGTAAATACCAAACAGCTTTTTAACCCATTGTTATTTTGTAAATATTTTGATCTCATCCCGATGGTGGCAAGCCTTGACATGTGTTCGATAATTAAAAAATTCACCCGTGCACCTGATTTCATCCACAACATTATCCACAGCCTGAATTTATAATAACCTCATAAATTACAAGATGTTAAAAAATTCAGACTGCCGATAGAGACGACATACCGGCAGACATGTGCTATGTTTGGAGTTACTGAAAACAATAAAGATTCCGCCAGAACGGAACCGGGAGTCTGCAATGACTGTACCCTCAACCCCATCACTGATCGATTTCGACCACTGGTCTACGCTTGCCCGGTCCGACCCCGAGGCCTTCGAGGCTCTCCGGACAAGGGTCATCGACGAGGCAATAAACCGTGCGCCGGAGAGGAGTCAGGCAAGGTTGCGCTGCCTGCAGTGGAAGCTTGACCAGATCAGGGACACCGCTGGCAGTCCGTTGTCCGCCTGTGTTCTGATGAGCCGCATGATGTGGGACTCTGTACTCGGAGATGGCGGTTTGCACGACACCATCGGCAAAATGGATCAACTGACAACCAGAAAACCTAAAATGCCCTCCGCTCAGATCCTGCCCTTCCGGCAGACAGATCAGATATTGCCGTAAGCGATAGTTTCACGTAGAATTCCCGTTTTTTCCGTGATTGGATCGGCGCACAGTCGCCCGGTCAGCAATACAAGTGAGGAATCCATGAAGCAGGACATCCATCCGGCGTACGCCGATATCAACGTAACCTGCAGTTGCGGAAACACCTTCGTCACCCGCTCCACGTATGGTGGTGAATTGCACATTGAAGTCTGCTCGCAATGTCACCCTTTTTACACGGGCAAGCAGAAGATCGTAGATACGGGCGGACGCGTTGACAAATTCCGGAGACGGTACGGGCGCTGAAGACTACGCGACTGCGGCACCAGCACCCTGTTGATCGAAGGGGCGCCCGGCAAGGCGCCCCTTTTCTATTTCGGCTCCTCTGCCTGCTGACGGGTATGGCATGGCTGCAGGATATAGTCCTCGCGGCGTGCCCCGCAGACTACACCGATGAACGGGTGAAGGTCACTCATGCCTATGACGGGGATACCGTGACCCTCGAGGATGGCCGTCGGATACGACTGATCGGTATCAACACACCTGAACTCGGCAGGGACGGTCATCGTGACGAGCCTTATGCCATTGCGGCCAGAGATCAACTGCGCAGGCTTCTCCGTCTGCATGACAATACCCTTCTGCTTCGCCATGACATTGAAAAACGGGATCGCTATGGTCGGCAGCTATCCCATGCGTATTTCGAAAACGGTAACAGCGTGGCAGCCGAATTACTGGGCGCCGGTCTGGCAACGACCATGATCGTGCCGCCCAATACCTGGTCAGTTCAGTGCTACCTGGAAATCGAGGACTGGGCCAGGAAGACCGGCATCGGCCTCTGGAATACACCTGCTTTTCGCACGCATCAGAGCGCAAACCTGACCCACAGAACCCGTGGTTACCGAATCGTTCGGGGAAGGATCGAGAATGTCACCACCGGCCGGGATGCGATCCATATCGATCTTGAGGGGCCGCTTGTGGTCCGGATTAATCGCGATGACATGGATATTTTCCCCAATATATCCAGGGAATTGCTTGCGGGTTCCCTTGTGGAAACCCGCGGCTGGATCAAGCACAGGCGCGGTAATCTATACCTGCAGGCACGACACCCGGCCGCATTGCGAATCTATCCGGACCGTGCCGAATCGAAGCCACCCGGTCACAAACAGACCGTCGATCCACGCACCCGGTGAGACAACCCCAAAGACCTTCCGGTAACTATGGATATAAGCCCAAGCCGATCAAGCCCGGTTCTGGCTGCATACGACGGGACGCCGCCTCTGATATTTTCGGCGCCTGATAATCGTCACCCTGCCTTTCCCTGTTATTATTTGTACACTTGCGACTCTACGGCCAGTATTTACAACAAGGCATCCAGACCCCGACAAGGAGATAATGAGGGAATGATGCAGCAAATCCGCAATAATGAGTAAAAAATCCGGATTCGGGTACATGGCACACCGGCCAGGCCATGCTGATACCAAGGCAGAAATTCTGAACGAGGACAAAGAATGAAAAAGATCACTATCGTCGGCGCCGGTCGAGTGGGTGAGATGGCGGCGCAGATAATCGCAGAGAAGGAAATGTGCGATGAAATAGCAATGATCGACGTACGAGAGGGCGCCGCTGCCGGTGCCGCTCTCGATATCTACGAAACCACCAGCCTATCCCGCTTCGATACCCGGTTGACTGGCGGTACGGAACCGGCGTTGATGTCTGGTTCGGAACTCGTCATCATCACGGCAGGCTCTCCTCGCAAGCCCGGAATGTCGCGATCGGACGTACTTGGCGTCAATCTTGCGATCCTGCGCACCATCCTGGATCAGGTGCTTGAATTTGCACCACAAGCCATGCTGCTGATTGTCTCCAATCCGGTGGATGCGCTGACTTATCACGCCTGGAAACACACCGGCTGGGACAGAAAGCGGATATTCGGTCTGGCAGGCGTCCTTGACTCGGCCAGAATGTCCAGCTTTGTGGCGCTCGAAACCGGTTTTTCCGGGAAAGATATCACCTCGCTCGTACTGGGTGGCCATGGAGACACCATGGTCCCCCTGACTCGATTCACCTGCATCAACGGGATACCCATCACCCATCTGCTGGATACCCCTGCAATAGAACGCATTATTGAACGAACCCGGGAAGGCGGCGCCGAAGTGCTGGGATTGAAGCAAACCAGCAGCGCCTATAACGCACCAGGCGCATCAATAGCGGCAATGGTCGACTCCATAAGCAGAAACCGAAAGCGTATTTTGGCATGCGTCTGTCCGCTGGAGGGTGAGTATGGCCAGCATGATGTCGCCATTGGCGTTCCCGTCGTGCTTGGCAGATCGGGTATCGAAAGAATTGTCGAACTCCCCCTGAATGCGGATGAAATGGAGATGCTGAACCGGTCTGCCAGTCAGGCTCGTTCTGAAAACGAGCCCTGAGGAATGGAGCTTTCAAGGTCGGCCCTGTTCCGGGCTAGAAATGACCGGTTTCTTCACGACTCGGGCCGCGATCTTTCAGAACAATTCCTCGGATATTGTTTCTTCATTGACTGAATGTCCTTGTGAATAGGTAGACCCACCCCTTCCTTGGGGTACGTTTTCCTCGCGAAAGGTTTCAAAAATACCCTCGCCACCAACCGCGGCCAGACGCCCCGTATCCGGATCAATGCGCACGGAAACCAGCCCTACCGGTTTTTCCAGCGTCTGTTCGGGAACATTCTCCAGGGCAACATTCATATACTCCATCCAGATGGGGAGCGCCGCGCGCCCGCCTGTCTCTCCACTCCCAAGGGGATCGTGTTTGTCGAAACCAACCCAGGAAACAGCAACCAGGCCTCGGTTGAAGCCCGCAAACCAGGCATCCCGCTGGTCATTGGTCGTACCGGTCTTGCCCGCCAGGTCTTTTCTGCCCAGTGAACGGGCACGACGCCCGGTCCCACGCTGTATGACATCACGCATCATGGAATTGATCAGCCACATGTTCTGCGGACTAACCACCAGCCTGGCGGGAATACTCTCTCCATCCCCCTCACCGGCAACGGACTCCGGGCAATGCTCGCATACGACTGCGGGAGTCGCCCTGTAGATCTCCTCTCCCAGTGCATTCTCCATACTCTGAATGAAGTAGGGATAGACCCTGTACCCCCCGTTTGCCAACGTGGCATAGGCGGTTGCCATCTGCAGTGGCGTGACCGATGCACTACCCAGCGCCAGAGACAGGTTACGCGGCAACTGTTCCCGGGTAAAACCGAAGCGCTGTGCAAATTCAACACCGTAGTCTGGTCCTATGGAACGCAACAGACGAATGGAAACAAGATTTCTGGAATTTACCAGCGCCTCGCGCATGCGCGTCGGCCCATAGAAGCGGCCACTGTAATTCTCGGGTCGCCAGGCCGCCTCCAGTGAAGGATCATCGAAAACAACCGGCGCATCGTTAATCAGGCTGGCAACCGTAAATCCTTTCCCCAGGGCAGCGGAATAGATAAATGGCTTGAAACTGGACCCTGGCTGTCGCTTGGCCTGGGTAATGCGGTTGAACTTACTCCGTGCGAATTCCAGTCCGCCAACAAGCGCTACGATTGCACCATCATCCGGCCGTACCGAAATCAAGGCACCCTCAACCTCGGGGACCTGCGCAAGCATCCAGTTACCGTCTTCCGTCTGCTGTACACGGATAACATCACCCACACTGACCACGTCGGACGCCTGCTTGGGTACGGAACCCTTTCTATTGACACTCATGAATTCCCGCGCCCAGGACAGGCCATCCCAATCAATCTCTACCGGTCCCTGGTTGCGAACCAGAACCTGCACCGATTTTTCACCGACCGACATAACCAGTCCGCCTGACAGACCGGCAATATCGGGAATCTCCTCGAGGAACGACTGCAGCGCATCATCATCCATATCAACCGTATCGACCTGCCGCTCCGCCCCCCGGAAGCCATGCCGGTGCTCATACTCCAGCAGGCCCTTGACCACAGCCGCGTTGGCAGCGTTTTGCAGTCTGCCATCCAGTGTTGTTATGACCTGGTAACCCGATGTGTAGGCATCCTCTCCGTAACGCTCCACCAACTCGGCACGCACCATCTCGGCCAGATAAGATGCACTGACATCAACGGAAACGGTATGAACCCGGGCTTCATCGGCCTCCTTGACAGCCTCCCGATAGATCTCCTTGTCGATATGACCCAGGTAAAGCATGCGCCCCAGAATGTAGTTCCTGCGGGCCAGCGCATCCTCCGGATTATTGACCGGATTGACTCGTGAAGGTGCCTTGGGCAAACCAGCGATCATCGCGGCCTGCGCAACACTCAAATCATCTATGCTTTTCCCGTAGTAGACCTCTGCCGCAGCCGCCACGCCATAAGCGCGATGACCCAGGTAAATCTTGTTCAAATAGAGTTCGAGTATCTCCTCCTTGTCCAGCGTATGATCGATCTGCAGGGCAAGCACGATTTCCTTCAGTTTTCTCAGGTAGGTTTTTTCCCTGGTCAGAAAGAAGTTTCTTGCCACCTGCATCGTAATCGTGCTGCCACCCTGGCGTTTCTGACCGGTCTTTGCCAGTTCCAGCGCAGCCCTCATCAAACCCTGATAATCCACACCCGGGTGCTTGAAGAAGCGGTCATCCTCTGCCGCCAGAAAGGCATTGATAAGATCCGCAGGCACCTGCTCATATTCAACCGGGAAGCGCCGCTGCTCACCGAATTCGGCAATCAGCTCGCGATCCCTTGTATAGACTCTCATGGGTTCCTGCATCTGCACATCCCGAAGGGATTCAATGGATGGTAACTCGGGGACGATATAGAAAAATATCGCCGCGAGCAGAAGGATAAACATCGTCATGCCGCCAACCAGTATCGCCATGACGGTCCTTGCCAAAATTCGCGGAAACTTGCTCATAGGTGCCTGTAGGTTGTGATCGGGTTCAAAGAATAACGCTTTGGTCCTGTATATAAAAAATATTCGCTGTAAAAATCCATTCGGACACTAAACTAATCAACCGGTCGTCCGATAACTGTAACCGAAAATCGCAGCAAGTTAGCATTATTGACAATCATTTGGCATTGTCTTCTAATGCAAAACCTATATTTGCTGTGCAACTGCAAGTAGAGAAAGGGAAATATTGTGCCACTCGCGCAAATCTTTAGAAGGACAAAGCCCCAACTCCTAGGGTTGGACATTAGTTCCACGGCAGTAAAACTTCTGGAACTCAGCCGAAATGGCTCACGCTACCGGGTTGAGAGCTATGCCGTAGAGCCACTACCTCCGAATTCCGTCGTCGAAAAGAACATCACGGATGTCGAGTCTGTTGGCGAAGCAATCCGCCGCGCCGTGAAACGTTCTGGTACGCGCATCAAGCACGCCGCGGTAGCCGTTGCCGGATCATCGGTTATCACCAAGCTTGTCCAGATGCCTGCCAGCATGTCAGACGACGAAATGGAAAGCCAGATCGAACTGGAGGCTGACCAGTATGTTCCCTACCCGCTCGAAGAAGTCAATCTGGACTTCGAGGTGTTGGGACCTTCCGACAAGAATCCTGACAGCGTGGAGGTCCTGCTGGCCGCCTGTCGTGGTGAAAATGTCGAAATGCGAAGTGCTGCCGTGGAAACAGGCGGCATGGAAGCGAAGGTTGTCGATGTCGAGGCTTATGCAAGCGAGAATGCATTTGCTTTGCTTGCAGACCAGTTGCCTGATCAGGGGATCGACAAGACAATCGCCGTCCTGGACGTAGGTGCGACAATGACCACCCTGAACGTCCTGAATAATCTGAAAAATATTTATACGCGCGACCAGGTTTTCGGCGGTAAGCAGCTGACCGAGGAAATCATGCGCCGGTACGGACTTTCCTATGAGGAAGCCGGCATGGCCAAACGGCAGGGTGGATTGCCGGAAAATTATGTACCTGAAGTCCTGGAACCGTTCAAGGAAGCAATGGCTCAGCAGGCCAGCCGTTCGCTGCAGTTTTTCTTTTCGTCCAGTCCCTATAACAGTGTTGATCACATCGTACTCGCGGGCGGAAGCGCCTCGATTCCGGGTGTTGATGAACTCATCCAGGAAAAGCTGGGCGTGGAAACCACCATTGCGAATCCATTCGCCTCCATGTCACTTTCTTCCAGGGTAAAGCCGCAAACGCTCAGTAATGATGCGCCTGCCCTGATGATCGCCTGCGGACTCGCATTAAGGAGCTTCGACTGAAATGGCACATATCAACCTACTTCCATGGCGTGAGGAATTACGCAAACACAAGCAGAAGGAATTCCTGACAATTGCCATGGGCGCAGTCGTGGTTGCCGCCCTTGCTGTCCTGCTGGGACACATTCGCATGGAAAATATCATCGACGGGCAACACCAGCGCAATGCGTTCCTGCAGAACGAGATCGATATTCTCGACAAGCAAATCGAGGAAATCAAGGAACTGGAGTCCATCAAGGCAGGATTGCTTGCCAGGATGAACATTATCCAGGAACTCCAGAGCAGCCGCCCCGAAAGTGTTCATCTTATAGATGAGCTGGTCAGAACCCTGCCTGAAGGCGCTTTTCTGGACAGTTTCACCCAGAAAGACCGTGATCTGAAAATGACCGGCATGGCTGAATCCAATGCACGTGTGTCGGATTACATGCGCAACATCGACACTTCGGAATGGCTTGAACTACCGAAACTGGGATCCATTATCTCGGAAACGGTCGACCATAACCGTGTTGCGAACTTCTCGCTGCATGGCAAGCAGAAAGGCCGGCAGCCGGCAGAAACCATTGACTCAGAAACTACGGAAGGTTCGTGATGAATTTCTCGGATATTAATGATCTTGACTTCAGCAATGTCGCCAGTTGGCCCGTAGCCGCACGAGTTGTTGTCATCCTTGCCATTATTGGTGCCGTGCTGGGACTGGGCTACTGGTTCGATATCAAGGACCAGGTGGAACGCCTGACCAAGGCCGAGCAAGAGGAAGAGGAACTGCGCCTTGTATTCGAAGACAAGGCGGCCAAGGCGGCCAACCTCGACGCCTACGAGAAGCAGCTTGAGGAAATGCGGGAATCCTTCGGTGCCATGCTGCGGCAACTCCCCAACAAGACCGAAGTTGCAGACCTGCTGGTGGATGTGTCACAGACAGGCCTGGCTAGCGGACTTGAATTCGAGCTGTTCAAGCCCGAAGGAGACATTCCCAGGGACTTTTACGCCGAATTGCCGATCAGCATCAAGGTGCAGGGTGATTTTCACGAATTCGGTAATTTCATCAGCGGCGTTGCCGCCCTGCCAAGAATCGTCACGCTGCATGACGTAAAGATAACCAAGCAGGGTGTGCAGCGCGGCAAAAGCAAGGCCGCACGAAGCACCAAGACAAGCAGCGATACTGAGAATCAGCTGGTCATGCAACTGACTGCCAAGACATATCGTTATCTGGAAGAAGATGAAATCATGATGTCAACCGAAGAGGAGGGCGGGAAGTGAGTCATCCACGCATGCATTCACCTGCAAGAACTGTTCTGGCTCTTCTGGTTGCGAGCGGCCTGGTTGCCTGCAGCCAGAACACGACCAGTGACCTTGTCGCTTATACCGAGTCGGTCAAGGCCATGCAGAAACCGGATATAGAACCATTACCCGAGTTTCAGCCTTATGAAACATTCGTCTACTCGGCCGGCGAGCTGCGCGACCCATTTTCGCCGCCCGTGCATTCACTTCCGACGAAGGTGGTCGCCCAAAGGACATATAGCGGCATTTCTCCAGTTCCAGACAGACCACAGGAACCGCTGGAAGAGTTCCCGCTTGACAGTTTGCGCATGGTCGGAACCCTGGAACGAAATGAAGATTCGTGGGCACTGATCAAGGCGAGTGATGACACGATTCACCGGATCAAACCCGGTAATTACATCGGCCAGAACCATGGCAAGATCATAAGTGTCAACGAGTACGCCGTCGACCTTACAGAAATAATTCCTGATGGAATGGGGGGCTGGATGGAACGCCATGCCTCAGTAGCGCTTAGTGAATAATCCATGGAGAGATCGCAATGATCGATAACACTATCACTGCCCTGCCGGTATCCGGCACCACTGCACACCTGCCGCCGGGACGGATCGGCAAAATAATTGCATTCGTCTGCGCCTTGTGCCTTGCGGTAGTGTTTTCAGCAGCTGCCGTCGCAGCTGAAATCACACCCGGTAATGCGCTGAAGTCCGTTGACTTCGCCGGACTGCCAGGTGACAAGCTACAGATCACGCTGACTCTCAGTGGACCCGCTCCGAAGCCGGTGAGCTTCACTATCGACAATCCCGCACGAATTGCGCTCGATTTACCCGACACACGCAGCGAGCTTTCACAGCGCACCCAGCCGATTGGTGTAGGCGCAGCGAAAAGTCTGACTGCAGTGCAGGCAAAGGACAGGACACGCGTTGTCCTCAATCTGGTCGAGATGGTGCCATACGAAACCCGCACCGACGGCAATCAGCTGATCGTTACCCTGCAGGGTAACGCGGATGCCTCTTCTTTCGTTTCCGCAGAGGCCTCTACCGCCGCCAGTGGAGTCGGTTCCAACAGTATCCAGAATGTTGATTTCCGTCGCGGTGAAGAAGGTCAGGGCCGTGTCATCGTCACCCTGCCAGATCCCTCCATACCGGTAGACATGCGCCAGGAAGGCGGCAATGTCGTTCTGGACTTCATGGGCGCCTCCCTGCCTGACAATCTGCAGAGACGTCTGGATGTCCTGGACTTCGCCACACCCGTAAAGACCATTGATACCTACAGCAAGGGCAACAATGTTCATATGGTGATCACTCCGATGGGCGATTATGACCACCTCGCCTACCAGTCTGACAACCAGTTCACCATTGAAGTCAGCGCCATCACCAAGGAAGAACAGGAAGAACGCAAGAAGGACGAGTTTGGCTACAAGGGTGAGCGCCTGTCCCTTAACTTCCAGGACATCGAGGTTCGCTCCGTCTTGCAGCTGATCGCCGACTTCACCGGCATCAATATCGTGGTCAGCGACACGGTTTCCGGCAGCCTGACACTGCGCCTGAAGAACGTTCCCTGGGACCAGGCCCTGGATATCATCCTGAAGACCAAGGGACTTGCGATGCGCCAAACCGGCAATGTGATGCTGATCGCCCCCAGCGAGGAAATTGCCGCACGCGAGAAACTTGAACTGGAGTCCCAGAAGCAGATCCAGGAACTTGCACCGCTGTACTCCGAATTCGTGCAGGTCAACTACGCGAAGGCCTCCGAACTCGCTATGCTGATGAAGAGCACGGAAACCTCCCTGCTTTCCGACCGGGGTTCGGTCGCCGTCGATGAGCGGACCAATACCCTGCTGGTGCAGGACACGGCTGACAAGCTGGTCGAGATTCGCAAGCTGGTCTCCAAACTGGACATTCCTGTACGGCAGGTGCTGATTGAATCCCGCGTCGTCATCGCCTCGGACGACTTCGCCAAGGATCTGGGTGTGCGATTCGGGCTATCCAAACGGACCCGCTATGATGGAGACCATATCTTCGTCGGTGGCGGTACCCTGGAAGGTACCACCAAGTTCGATGAGGACAACCCGACCGGATTCCTGGTCCCCGCCGACAAGGGACTGGAAGGGCTGATTGTAGACCTGCCCGTCCAGGATCCGTCCGGTGCCCTGGGTATCGCTTTCGGCAAACTGGGCAGCCATCTGGTACAACTCGAGCTGAGCGCCATGCAGGCGGAAGGCAAGGGTGAGATCATCTCCAGTCCGCGTGTACTGACCTCCAACCAGCACGAGGCCTACATCGAGAGCGGCGTGGAGATTCCCTACCAGGAGGCAACCTCCAGCGGCGCGACCAATGTCGAGTTCAAGAAAGCCGTGCTGGGTCTCACAGTGACACCACAGATCACGCCGGATGACCGCATCATCATGGACCTGTCTGTCCACAAGGATAGCGTTGGCGAGGTCTTCCTTGGTGTCCCGAGCATCGACACCAAACAGGTCCGAACCAAGGTGCTGGTAGACAATGGCGAGACGCTGGTGCTGGGTGGTATCTACGAGCATACCCGACTGGACGAAGTGGAGAAAGTGCCGGTATTCGGTGACCTGCCCGGTGTTGGCTGGATGTTCAAGACAACACGCACCACCAATGACAAGGCAGAGTTGCTCATCTTCGTAACACCCAAACTGGTAAAGGAAAGCTTTACCCTGTAGCAGGAATATCCCCGCAGGCACTTGCCCGCGGGGACAAATTCTGGCATACCTGCCCGGCATGAAGAAGCCGGGCAGTCTGTTTTTGACTGGTCCCATGGGGGCCGGAAAATCCACCATTGGCAAGCAACTTGCCAATTCCCTGCATATGCCGTTTCACGACAGTGACCGTGAAATCGAGCAGCGAACCGGCGTGAACATCCCGTTGATCTTCGAACTCGAAGGCGAGGCCGGCTTCCGGCATCGGGAAAAAGCCATCATCGATGAGCTGACGAGACAGCCGGATATAGTACTTGCCACCGGTGGAGGCGCCATCCTGGACCCGGAAAACCGAAAACACCTCAAGTCCCGTGGCAATGTGATCTATCTGCATGTCTCGATTGCACAACAACTCAGCCGCACATCCCGTGACCGTAACCGCCCGTTATTACAGACAGAAAATCCTCGACAGCGCCTGGAAGAGCTGATGGAAATCCGTGAACCGCTCTATCGTGAGATTGCGGACCTGGTCATCAACACCGATGGAAAACGGGTACGTGAAGTCGTCAAGGAGATCATCTACAGAGTCGGCAAGTCACACCCGCCCCGCCCCCAGAACTGACCTTATTGCTGACCTGATCGGATCGAGATCGATCGATGGCCGGTCTTGCCGGCTATCCAGTGAATCAGTTCAGTTGACTGAAAAATATGGTTAATCAGGTTCCATAGCCCGCTAATCTGATCAATAATGGGATATATTCAGCTCCCGGGACCCCCGTAACAAGATGAAAGCATTACAGGTAGAGCTAGGAGAACGCAGCTATCCGATCCATATAGGCTCTGGATTGCTGGACAAACCTGAGCTGATCAGGAATCACATTGCCGCCAGCCAGGTAATGGTCGTCAGCAACGAAACGATCGCCCCCCTGTATCTCGACCGGGTATGCGACATGCTGTCGGGTTACGAGCAACATTCCGTAATTCTGCCTGACGGCGAACAATACAAAAATCTCGATGTCCTGAACAGGATATTCGATGCACTGCTGGAAAAACGATTCAATCGGCAGTGCACCCTGATCGCGCTCGGTGGTGGCGTCATCGGCGACATGACCGGGTTTGCGGCCGCCAGCTATCAGCGTGGTGTTTCCTTCATCCAGCTACCGACAACCCTGCTTGCCCAGGTAGATTCATCCGTGGGCGGCAAGACAGGGGTCAATCACCGTCTCGGCAAGAACATGATTGGCGCATTCCATCAGCCCAGATGCGTACTGATCGACACCGAAACGCTGAATACGCTAGATGACCGGCAGCTCGCTGCGGGTATCGCGGAGGTAATCAAGTACGGATTGATCCGCGATACCGGATTTTTCAACTGGCTGGAGGAAAATATCGACAGGTTGACCGGTCGTGATCCGGAAGCCCTCGGTCATGCCATAGAACGTTCCTGCATCAACAAGGCCGAGGTTGTTGCGGCGGACGAACTGGAAAGCGGCCAGCGTGCACTCCTCAATCTGGGCCACACCTTCGGGCATGCCATCGAGACGGCAACCGGCTACGGGACATGGCTGCACGGGGAAGCCGTGTCTACAGGCATGGCCATGGCCGCGGATCTTTCCGCAAGACATGGCTGGCTGTCCGGAGAGGATGCATTGCGAATCAGGCGGTTGCTCGTCAGGGCGGGACTGCCGGTAACCCCACCCGAATCAATGAGCAAAACCGAGTTCATGGACCTGATGGCTGTGGACAAGAAAGTTCTCGATCGCAAGCTACGCCTGGTGTTGCTGAAATCCATCGGCGAGGCGCTTGTCACCGCTGATTTCCGGCCGGATCTTCTGAACGAAACCCTGGAGCACTATCACCAGAAGGCATCATGAGCACACAACCTGCAAATGATTACCGCTCCCCGCTGGCGAGATATGCGGCCAGCGAGGCTGTTTCCAGAGGTCGCATCTATCCGGAGCCCGCTCCAGCCTGCCGCGGCGAATTTCAGCGCGACCGGGACAGGATTATTCATTCAGCTGCATTCCGCCGCCTGGAATACAAGACCCAGGTCTTTGTCAATCACGAGGGTGACCTGTTCAGGACACGCCTGACACACTCCATCGAGGTGGCCCAGATAGCCCGCTCGATCGCTCGCGCCATGAGCCTGAATGAAGACCTCACGGAAGCGATTGCCCTTGCCCATGACCTTGGACATACCCCTTTCGGGCACGCCGGTCAGGATGCGCTGAACGCTTGCATGAAAGAACATGGCGGTTTTGAACACAACCTTCAATCGCTGCGTGTGGTCGAGGAACTCGAGGAAAGGTATGCTGAATTCCCGGGACTGAACCTTAGCTTCGAAACCCGCGAGGGAATACTGAAACATTGCTCAATCACCCATGCACGGACACTGGGTGACATCGGCAGGCGCTTCCTGGACAAGCACCAGCCGGGCCTGGAGGCGCAACTCACCAATCTCGCTGACGAGATTGCCTACAACAGTCATGATGTCGATGACGGCCTGCGTTCCGGCCTGATACGGATCGACCAGCTTTCCGGTGTCAGGCTGTTTCAGGACCAGTACGAAGAGGTATTGGGAAGATATCCGGACTTACCGCCAAGACGAACCATTCACGAGGTCGTCCGCCGCATTATAAACTGCCAGGTCGTGGACCTGATCCGGACCAGCAGCTCCCTGCTCTCCCGGGCCAACCCGGCCAGTATCGATGTCGTCCGCAAGCAGGGCAGGAGCCTGATTGGCTTCAGCAACGACATGCAGGAAAAACATCTGGAACTGAAGCGATTTCTGCGCAAGAACCTGTACCGTCATTACCGGGTGCACAGGATGAGCGCAAAGGCGGCAAGAACCATACGCTCCCTGTTTGATGCATTCATCAACGACAGCGGATTATTGCCGGATGAAACACAACGCCAGACCGCGGTGCTTGAGGAACGCCACGGCACAAGAGGGAAGGCGCGGTCAGTTGCCGACTACATCGCAGGAATGACGGACCGCTATGCTATCAGTGAATACCAGAGAATATACGATCCTGGCTCCGCCAGCTGAGACGCCGGTAACTGCTTCCCGCACCGTGCATATGCAGTACGGGCGCACTGCTCCGGGTGTCCTGTCGGGTATTACCGGCAAGTAGGGAATGCAAAACCAGGCAAATGCGAATCTACATGCAAATACCGCCAATGGATAATCAGGCACCCCGTTTCTATCACCTGCATTTGCAGGAGGACATGCTGGAAGGCTGGACCCTGGTCAGGGAATGGGGCTTCCAGGGCTCCGGTGGACGCGTCAAGCGAGTACATTATGCGGAACGCAGTGATGCCATACAGGCCCTGATTCGCATCCGGGATGACCAGATAAGGAAGGGCTACCGGGTTGTTTTCATGCAGGGCATGGATCAACCATGAAGAAACAGTGGTAATACACCTTTCAGCACCATCATCCACCATGCCCACCCTGTCATTCCACCGCATAACCGGCCATTCCCGTTACCAATGATCCGGTAAATTGAATGACGACTCGTGCGGCGGTATACTAGGCGGCCTTTTGGTTATCGTTTTTGCGTTTTTCGCAACCACAAAAAAACGATGCAAGCCAATGATTGCAATAAATTTTCAGAACAGATCAACCTCGTGTGTGCTGTTCGCCGGTGGCGGTCAGCAACATCATGACGAGAGCAGACATGAACCATGGAACTTTGCCGCCCAGACAGGGCTTGTACGATCCACGCAATGAACACGACGCCTGCGGAGTTGGCTTCATTGCCAATGTAACAGGGCAGCAAAGTCATGAAATCATTCGCCAGGGCCTGAAAATCCTGGAAAACCTTACCCACCGGGGCGCGGTCGGCGCTGATCCCTGTGCGGGCGATGGTGCCGGAATGCTGATCCAGATTCCGGATACATTCCTCCGCGAAACCTGCGCAAGTCTCGATATCGACCTGCCGCCCGGGGGTGATTATGGCGTCGGGATGATCTTTCTGCCCAGACAGGCCGACACGCTCACAGCCTGCGTGAAAATAACCAACAACATCATCGAGAACGAGGGACAAAAGCTGCTGGGCTGGCGCGATGTGCCCACGAACAACAGCAGTGTGGGCCAGAGTGTCAAGGACGTCGAACCGGCCATTCGGCAGGTATTCATAGGACGTGGCGAGGACTGTGAAGACGGCGATGCGTTCGAGCGCAAGCTGTTCGTGATCCGCAAGCTGGCTGAAAACTCCATACGGGAATCCGCCCTGGAAGGCAGGCAATGCTTTTACATACCGTCGCTCTCCAGCCGCACCCTGGTCTACAAGGGTATGCTGCTGGCCAACCAGGTCGACTTCTATTACCCGGATCTCAGGGATACCCGGATGGTCACCGCTCTGGCCCTCGTTCACCAGCGATTTTCCACCAATACCTTCCCTTCCTGGGATCTTGCCCATCCGTTCCGGATGATTGCCCACAACGGAGAGATCAACACCCTGCGTGGCAATATCAACTGGATGGCCGCCCGCCGCGAAAGCATGGCGTCCAAGTTGCTGGGTGATGACCTGGACAAGCTGTGGCCGCTGATTGCCGAGGGACAGTCCGATTCGGCCTGTTTCGACAATGCGCTGGAACTTCTAGTGGCCGGCGGCTATTCACTCGCTCATGCAATGATGATGTTGATCCCCGAGGCATGGGTCGGCAATCCACTCATGGACGAGAAACGCCGCGCCTTTTACGAATACCATGCTGCGTTGATGGAGCCCTGGGACGGGCCCGCAGCGGTTGCCTTCACGGATGGTCGCCAGATCGGTGCAACCCTAGACCGCAACGGGCTGCGCCCGGCCCGTTACCTGGTCACCGATGACGGCCTGGTCGTCATGGCCTCCGAGATGGGTGTACTCGACATCCCGGAGGAACGCATCATAAAGAAATGGCGGTTGCAGCCTGGCAAGATGTTTCTGATCGACCTCGAACAGGGGCGCATCATCGATGACGGCGAGATCAAGGAAGAACTCGCCAATAGCAAGCCCTACCAGGAATGGCTTGACCATACCCAGATCCGGCTGGAAAGCCTGCCCGCCGAAGTCAGACCGATGGAGCCGGACACCGATACTCTCCTGGACCAGCAACAGGCCTTCGGCTACACACAGGAAGACCTGAGATTCCTGATGATGCCGATGGCGGTTGCGGGACAGGAGGCTATTGGCTCCATGGGCGCCGATAACCCGATCGCGGTGCTGTCCAGCCATGCCAAGCCACTGTTCAACTATTTCAAGCAGAATTTCGCGCAGGTCACCAACCCCCCCATCGACCCGATTCGCGAGGAACTGGTGATGTCACTGGTATCGCTGATCGGCCCGCGTCCGAACCTGCTGCAGGGCAACGATCATTCCGCTACGCATATGCGTCTAGAGGTGAACCAGCCAATCCTCACCAATGCCGATATCGAGCGCATTCGCCATATCGAGGACCACTCTGAAGGCGCATTCAGGACCTGCACACTCGATATCTGCTATCCCGCCGACCAGGGGGCAGGCGGCATGCAAAAGGCACTGGACACTCTTTGCTCGGCTGCCGAACAGGCAGTTCGGGAAGACTTCAATATCCTGATCCTGTCCGACCGTTCCATGGATATGGATCACATCGCCATCCCCATACTGCTTGCCACATCGGCGGTGCACCACCACCTGGTAAACAGCTGGCAGCGAACCGATACCGGACTGGTAATCGAGACCGGAGCGGCAAGAGAGGTGCATCATTTTGCGGTCCTGGCCGGCTATGGCGCCGAGGCAATCAACCCCTATCTGGCATTTGAAACCCTCTCGGCACTGCGCGGTACACTGCCCGAGGATCTGGATGAAGAAGAGGTTCATACCCGTTATATCAAGGCGATAGGCAAGGGACTGCTGAAGGTCATGTCCAAAATGGGCATTTCAACGTACCAGTCATACTGCGGTGCCCAGATTTTCGATGCGGTGGGTTTGTCCAGCGAGCTGGTGGACCGCTATTTCACCGGCACCGCAACCACGATTGAAGGGATCGGCATCGATGCGGTTGCCGCTGAAGCGGTTCGCTGGCACAGTGATGCCTATGGTGATGCGCCCATCTACCGTAATGCGCTGGCTGTGGGCGGTGATTACGCCTTCCGTTTCAGGGGCGAGGACCATATGTGGACACCGGATTCGGTGAGCAAGCTGCAGTATGCTACCCGGGCAAACGACGCGGGTAGCTATCGTGAATTTTCGCGGCTGGTCAACGAACAGAACGAACGCCTGCTGACCCTGCGTGGCCTTTTCGAGTTCCGCTTTGCCGACACACCGGTACCACTCGAGGAGGTCGAACCCGCCAGCGAGATCGTCAAGCGATTCTCAACCGGCGCCATGTCTTTCGGCTCAATTTCCTGGGAGGCGCATACCACGCTGGCTATCGCCATGAACCGGATCGGCGGCAAATCCAATACCGGTGAGGGTGGCGAACTGCCGGAACGCTACCGGTCTCTGGAGAACGGCGACTCGATGCGCACATCCATCACGCAGGGCGCCTCGGGCCGCTACGGCGTCACCACGGAGTACCTCGTCACCACGGACATGATACAGATCAAGATGGCCCAGGGCGCCAAGCCCGGAGAGGGCGGGCAGTTACCGGGACACAAGGTCGACGCCACGATCGCAAAAGTTCGCCATTCAACGCCGGGGGTCGGGCTGATTTCACCTCCACCCCATCACGACATCTACTCCATCGAGGATCTGGCACAGCTGATTCACGATCTCAAGAACGCCAACCCGCGTGCGGACATCAGTGTCAAGCTAGTCTCGGAAGTGGGTGTGGGCACCGTCGCCGCCGGGGTCTCGAAGGCGCATGCCGATCACGTCACCATTGCCGGTTACGACGGTGGCACCGGCGCCAGTCCACTGACCTCGATCAAGCACGCCGGTTCACCCTGGGAGATCGGTCTGGCAGAAACCCATCAGACACTGGTGCTGAACAAACTGCGCGGACGGATCGCCGTGCAAGTCGATGGCGGCATGCGCACCGGCAGGGACGTCGTCATTGGCGCGCTGCTTGGCGCAGATGAATTCGGATTTGCAACAGCCCCGCTGATCGTCCAGGGCTGCATCATGATGCGCAAGTGTCACCTCAATACCTGCCCGGTGGGAATCGCCACCCAGGATCCGGAACTGCGCAGGCGCTTCACCGGCAGCCCCGATCATGTCGTCAACTATTTTTTCATGGTTGCCGAGGAAATTCGCGAACTCATGTCGAAACTGGGCTACCGCCGCCTGGACGACATGATCGGCCATTCCGAGAAGCTGGACATGCGCCAGGCTATCGACCACTGGAAGGCTCATGGAATCGACCTGTCCCGCATCCTCGCAAAGCCCGCTGCCGGGGAGGATGTCAAAATCTTTCACAGTGAAGATCAGGACCACGGCCTGGACAAGGCACTGGACAACGATCTGATCCGGCAGGCCGAACCGGCCCTGGAGCGACAGGAATCCGTTCGCATCGATGTCAAGATCCGGAACACAAACCGGACGGTGGGCGCCATGCTTTCCGGGGAGGTGGCGCGCCGCTATGGCCACAAGGGCCTGCCCGAGGACAGCATCTGTATAACGGCAAGGGGGATAGCCGGACAGAGCTTCGGCGCCTTCCTGGTGCGCGGCGTCAGCATTGAATTGATTGGCGAGGCGAATGACTACGTCGGCAAGGGCCTCAGCGGCGGGCGCATCGTGATCTATCCACCGGCAGAGACACCCATCGTTGCCGAAGAAAACATCATTGTCGGTAACACCGTTCTGTATGGAGCGATCACCGGTGAATGCTATTTCCGGGGTGTTGCCGGTGAACGGTTTGCGGTCAGAAATTCAGGGGCCATGGCGGTCGTCGAGGGTGTCGGCGATCACGGCTGCGAGTACATGACCGGTGGCATTGTGGTGGTACTGGGAGGTTCGGGACGCAATTTTGCCGCCGGTACGAGTGGAGGTATTGCCTATGTGCTGGACGAGACTGGCGACTTCGAGCAACGCTGTAATCTTGCCATGGTCGAACTTGAACCAATCGCTGCGGAAGACGATGCGCTGGAGAAACTGGAACACCTGGGCGGAGACCTGGAAACACATGGCAAGGTCGATATCAGTCATGACATGACGCGTCACGATGCACTGCGTCTGCACAAGATGATCGAGAAACACGTGCATTACACGGACAGCAGCCGCGGCAGGATGATTCTGGATCAATGGGAGAACTACCTACCGCGCTTCGTGAAGGTCATGCCCGTGGATTACCGTCGCGCGCTTCAGGAAATGGAAATGAACAAGGCAGCTACACACATGGCCGAAGATCAGGGGGGGCGCTGATCATGGGCAAGCCAACCGGTTTTCTCGAATTCGATAGGCGTGACCGCAGCTACACACCTGCCGCAGATCGCGTTCAGCACTTCAGGGAGTTCGTCATTCCCCTGGAGGAAAATGATGTACGCGAACAGGGTGCCCGCTGCATGGATTGCGGCATCCCCTACTGTCACCAGGGCTGCCCGATCAATAATATCATTCCTGACTGGAATGATCTGGTATACCACGGTATGTGGCGAAACGCCCTCGATGTACTGCATTCGACGAACAACTTTCCGGAATTCACGGGTCGCATCTGTCCCGCGCCCTGCGAGGCCGCCTGCACCCTGAATATCGATGACAACCCCGTAGCCATCAAGACCATCGAATGCGCGATTATCGATCGTGGCTGGGAAGAGGGCTGGATCAAGCCCCGTATAGCAAAACACAAAACCGGCAAGAAGGTTGCGGTAGTCGGTTCCGGTCCTGCCGGCCTGGCCTGCGCACAGCAACTGGCCCGTGCCGGACATGCCGTGGAAGTATTCGAGAAGAACGATCGTATCGGTGGCCTGTTACGCTACGGAATCCCTGATTTCAAGATGGAAAAACACTATATCGACCGTCGCCAGGCACAGATGCATGCGGAAGGTGTTCAGTTTCATACCAATACCGGGATTGGCCAGCAACTGCCTGCAAGCGAACTGGTGAAGAATTTCGATGCCGTCGTGCTGGCAGGCGGTTCCGAACTCTCGCGTGACCTGCCGGTTCCCGGCCGTGAGCTGGATGGCATTCATTTCGCGATGACTTTTCTACCGCAGCAGAACCGGATCAATGCCGGTGACGCGATCGAGGATGCAGAGCATATCAGCGCCCGAAACAGGCATGTGGTCGTCATCGGTGGTGGCGATACCGGTTCGGACTGCATTGGCACCTCTTTCCGCCAGGGTGCGCTATCGGTAACCCAGCTGGAAATCCTGCCGAAACCACCGGTTAAGGAAAACAAGGCTCTCACCTGGCCAAACTGGCCCAACAAGCTGCGAACCTCAAGCTCACAGGAAGAAGGCGCCGAGCGTGAATGGTCGGTATCTACCAAATCCTTCAGCGGGGAAGATGGCCGGGTTTCCTCACTGCATCTGATACGGGTTGACTGGCAGCAGGATGAGAGCGGCAAATGGCAAATGCAGGAGATACCCGGCAGCGAATTTGAACTCAAGGCTGATCTTGTCCTGCTGGCCATGGGCTTCGTGCACCCGGTTCACCAGGGCATGATAGAGGATCTCGGACTGGCGCTGGATCCACGTGGCAATGTACAGGCCGACACAGAGCATTATCAGACCTCCATACCGAAGGTATTCTCTGCAGGAGACATGCGCCGGGGCCAGTCACTGGTCGTCTGGGCGATCCGTGAAGGCAGGCAGACGGCCCGCGCGGTGGATGAATTCCTGATGGGACACTCCGATCTGCCGCGCTGAACGGGCAATCGTGGCATAATGAAACTATCGATGCCACCAACCGACCCCATTCCATGCCTGAACTGAAAAACGACCGCCTGTTGCGCGCCCTGCTGCGGGAGCCTGTCGATATCACGCCGGTGTGGATGATGCGTCAGGCAGGCCGCTACCTGCCAGAGTATCGGGAGATTCGCAAGCAGGCCGGAAGTTTCATGGCCCTCTGTACCAATCCGGAACTGGCATGCGAGGTCACCCTGCAACCCATCGACCGCTTCCCGCTGGATGCCGCCATCCTGTTTTCCGATATCCTCACCGTGCCAGATGCCATGGGTCTCGGGCTGTTCTTCGAAGAAGGCGAGGGACCGCGCTTCAGCCGGCCGGTACGGAGCGCCACTGACATCGATAAACTTCCGGTTCCGGATCCGGAAGCCGAGCTCGGCTATGTCATGGATGCCGTTCGCCTGATCCGCAGGGAACTGGACGGTCGTGTACCGTTGATCGGTTTCTCGGGCAGTCCCTGGACGCTGGCCACCTACATGGTGGAAGGTGGCTCTACCAAAAACTTCTCGATCATTAAAGGGATGCTGTACAACGAACCTGCCATGCTGCACCGGCTTCTGGGTATTACGGCAGACGCGGTCATTCAGTATCTGAATGCACAGGTAGCCGCCGGTGCCCAGGCCCTGATGCTGTTTGATACCTGGGGAGGTGTGCTGACGCCACGTGACTATATGGCCTTCTCCCTGGAGTACATGTCCAGAATCATAGCGGGACTGGACCGTGAGCATGAAGAGCTGCGTGTGCCAGTGATCATGTTCACAAAGGGCGGGTGCCAGTGGCTGGAAGCGATGGCGGATACCGGTGCCGATGCCCTTGGGCTGGACTGGTCCACGGATATCGGCGAGGCGCGCAAACGTGTCGGAGATCGCGTTTCGCTACAAGGTAATATGGACCCGACTGTACTGTACGCGGAGCCGACGCGCATCCGCACCGAGGTTGCCGATATCCTGCGCCGCTTTGGTCCCGGCAGTGGACACGTATTCAACCTGGGACACGGGATCCACCCCGGTGTACCGCCGGAACACGCCGCCGCCATGATCGATGCCGTGCACGAACTGAGTGCGCCCTATCACCGGCCATCCTGACAGGAAGACCACCTCAAGGCCCCTCCCCTCACCGCAACTCGCCAAGCAGCGTGTCGATCATGCCTTGCGCCTGCGGCAGGTAACCGCCCCCGAACAGGTTCAGATGATTCAGGATGTGGTAAAGATTATAAAGGGTTCTGCGCACCGGGTAGCCGGCATCCAGCGGCCAGGCTTCGCGATAAGCCGCGTAGAAAGAATGTCCGAACCCGCCAAAAAGCTCGCTCATTGCTATATCGGTTTCGCGATCACCAAAATAAACTGCCGGATCATAGATCACCGGCTCACCAGCCCGGGTGAAGGAGTAATTGCCAGACCACAGATCGCCGTGCAGTAAGGAAGCTGCCGGCAGATAACCCTCAAACAGGTGCTGAAATTCCTCCAGTAACAATCCCCCCCTTTCCTGAAGGCTGCCGCCATACCCGTTGCGCTCAGCCAGCTGCAGCTGGTAACCCAGACGCTGCTCACGCCAGAATCCGACCCAGTCTTTACCCGTGCTGTTTATCTGTGGGGTTGAACCAATGGTGTTGTCATGCTCCCACCCAAAGACATCCCGGGTGTTTTCATGCATGCGCGCAAGTGCCCGGCCCAGTTCCTCATGACTGCCACGACCACCAAGTGGCAGGTACTCAAGCACCAGGTAAGACCTGTTCCCGTGCTTGCCACGGCAGACCGGTAGCGGGGCGCGCACTGCCCCGCTGTCGATGATCTCCTGCAGGCCCAGTGCCTCGGCGTCAAACATACCGATACGACCTGCCTCATTGAGCTTTACGAAGTATTCATGATCGCCGAAGTGCGCGCGAACGGTTTCGTTGATACACCCGCCGCTGACAGACCGGTTCTGTGCCATCTCGCCGGTATTGCCGGTAACGGCCGAGATGTCACGGCCAATCGCCTCCCACAGTGACATGTCAGATCTGGACAGGAAACCGGTCAATCTTCGAGTGGTTGGTACCCGCAGAAATCCTTTAACGGATTTCAGGACTGGTACGAGAGACGCGCATGCAGGGGGCTGCTGCGAGGGAAATGGGCACGCAGGAATTGCATCTGGTCGGCGAGCACCCTGCGCCCCTGCAGATAGATATATTCCGCATGCGTGGGCGTGAACGGCACCGCCAGCAATTGCATGGAAGCCTGTTCAGGGCTGCGCCCTGCCTTGTGATTATTGCAGCGCCTGCAGGCGGTAACGACGTTGTTCCAGGTATCGGCGCCACCCTGGATGATCGGGGTGACATGATCACGGGAGAGGGATTGCGGATGAAACCGGTCCCCGCAGTACAAACAGAGATGCGCATCGCGTCTGAACAGGGCGGGGTTGTTGAGCGGCGGTATATAATGATCACGTGCCTTTGCCAGTGCATGATTGTTGCCATAGGTGGCAATAATCGAATTGACCTCGATCACACTTCGGAGACCGCTCTTCGCATTGACGCCCCCGTGTATCCGGTACAACAGGCTGCCGCAGGCATAGGCCACCTGCCCAAGGTGATAAAGCCGTACCGCATCCTGGTAATGCAGCCATTCCAGTGGCATTCCGGCAGCGTCCGTGCGCAGAACCTGCTGCGTCAAATCGTGCACAACTGCCTCCGTAAATCATTTGCCGTGGCCATTTATCGCAGATATGCCGGGAAATGTAAATGATTCCAGGCAGGACAGCACTAATGGCAAGCACTGAAAACACAGGGCTGCTGTCATACCCGGGGATACGCTGCACCAGCCGGTAATTACCTCATTCAGGTACAAACGATACACGGAATCCGCTACTATTGCCGGGCCTGCGGGCCGGTAACAGGAGACAGAGTATGACAATACGAGTGGGTATAGCCAGGGAGACCAGCCCCGGAGAACGGCGGGTTGCCCTGGTACCGGAAGTGGCCGGACGGCTGATCAAGCTGGGCGCCGAGGTCATGATCGAAACGGGCGCAGGTAGCAGCACCCATTATCCCGATGATGCCTACCAGGGCTGCAAGGTGATCGACACGGCCGATACCCTCTACAGTGAAGCCGATGTCATCCTGACTGTCCAGCCACCCGGTATCGATGCCATAGAGAAGATGCGGGAAGGCCTGACCGTCATCGGCTTCATGAGTCCGCACCGTTATCCGGACCGGGTAGGCCTGATGCGCGATCGGCGCATTACCGGCTTCGCCATGGAACTGATCCCGCGAATTTCACGCGCCCAGAGCATGGATGCATTGTCCTCGCAGGCATCGGTAGCCGGCTACAAGGCCGCACTGATGGCTGCTAACGAAAGCGGGCGTTTCTTCCCGATGCTGACGACTGCCGCCGGCACCATTCGCCCTTCCAGGGTCCTGGTCATCGGTGCCGGTGTTGCGGGCCTGCAGGCGATCGCCACCACACGGCGTCTGGGTGCCATCGTGGAAGGCTATGATGTCCGGGCCGCAGCCAGGGAACAGGTCGAATCGCTGGGCGCGAAATTTGTTGAAATCGATGTCAGGGCCGAGGGGAGCGGGGGATACGCAAGGGAACTGTCCGAGGAGGAAAAAAAACTGCAACAGGATGCCCTGGCCCGGCATATCGCACAAACCGATGCCCTGATCACCACGGCCGCCATCCCGGGCAAACCTTCTCCGAAAATCATCCTGCGCAGCATGGTCGAGGCAATGAAACCTGGATCGGTCATTATCGACCTGGCAGCTGAAGGCGGCGGTAATTGTGAATTGACCCGTGCCGGCGAGCAGGTCGAACACGGCGGTGTCACCATCGATGGTCCCCTGAACGTCCCCAGCATGTTGCCTGTGCACGCCAGCGAGATGTATGCGAAGAACCTGCTCAACTTTCTGAGCCTGATGATCCGGGAAGGCGAGTTTCGACCGGATTGGGAAGACGAGGTAATTGTAGACAGCGCCCTTGTACACGACGGCGTTATTCGCCACGAACCAACCAGGACACTGGTAGAAGGAGGTCAGTCATGATCGAGGGTATCACGGCACTGTATATCTTCATGCTTTCGGCCTTTACCGGATACGAGGTCATCAGCCGGGTGCCGGTCATACTGCACACACCACTGATGTCCGGCTCAAACTTTATCCATGGCATCGTGGTGGTCGGCGCCATGGTGGCCCTGGGCCATGCCCACACCGTGACTGAACAGGTCATTGGCTTCATTGGTGTCGTCCTGGCTACCGGAAACGCGGTAGGGGGATATGTCGTGACCGATCGCATGCTGGAGATGTTCAAAAGCAGCAAGGAGAGCCGCTGATGGATAACATTATCCAGATCACCTATTTCGTGGCCGCTGTCCTGTTCATTATGGGGCTGAAGCGCATGAGCTCACCGGTCACGGCGCGTGGCGGCATCATCTGGGCCGGAGCCGGTATGCTCGTTGCCACGGCTATCTCCTTCTTCTGGCCCGGGATGGAAAACTACCTCCTGATCACCGTGGCCATGTTGATCGGCGGTATCGCGGCCTGGTGGTCGGGGAAACGGGTCGCCATGACCGACATGCCGCAAATGATCGCACTATATAATGGCATGGGGGGCGGTGCCGCAGCCGCCATCGCGGCGGTGGAACTGCTCAGGGGCGGACATGACCTGACCATCCAGACGCTGGCCGTTCTCGGCGCCCTGATCGGCTCCATCTCCTTCTCGGGCTCCATGATCGCATTCGCGAAGCTGCAGGGACTGATGAAGAAATCAGTCTATTTCCCGGGACAACAACTGTTTAACCTGGCGGTGTTCGCAGCGGCCGTCGGCCTGGGCGTCTTGATTACCCTGTCCGAACTGCCGGTCAGTAACCAGATCCTGCTGTTCTTCCTGCTGGCGCTCGCCTTCGGCATCCTGATGACCCTGCCCATTGGCGGCGCTGATATGCCGGTTGTTATTTCCCTTTTCAACGCCCTGACCGGGCTGGCTGTCGCTTTCGAAGGCTTTGTGCTGGCCAATGCAGCGATGATCATTGCCGGAACGGTTGTCGGTTCTGCCGGCACACTGCTTACCCAGCTGATGGCCAAGGCCATGAACCGGTCCCTTGGCAATGTGCTGTTCAGCTCCTTCGGCAAGGACAGTGGAGAGGCCGGGGAAGTCACCGGCAGCATGAAACCGATCGATGCAACCGATGCGGCAATCATGATGGCCTACGCCGACAAGGTCATCATCATTCCCGGTTACGGCATGGCGGTCGCCCAGGCACAGCACAAGATCAGGGAGTTATCAGAGCTGCTGGGAGAGCGTGGTGTCGATGTAAAATTCGCCATACACCCGGTTGCCGGGCGGATGCCCGGTCATATGAATGTGCTGCTGGCCGAGGCCGATGTACCGTATGACAAGCTCTACGACCTTGATGAGATCAACACCGATTTTCCGCAGACCGAAGTTGCACTGGTCATTGGCGCCAATGATGTCGTCAATCCCGCGGCACGCACGAATCCGGAAAGCCCCATCTATGGCATGCCGATCCTCAACGCAGACCAGGCGAGGAACACCATCGTAATCAAGCGCGGACAGGGCAAGGGATTTTCAGGCGTGGAAAATGCCCTGTTCTTTCTTGATAACACACGAATGCTGTATGGCGATGGCCAGAAAATGGCCAGTGAACTGATTCAGGCAGTCAAGCAACTTTAACCGGATTTTGAGTGAAATTCGGCCATTCCATATCTTGACAATACCCGGATATTCAGGTCCGCACCATCCGTTGCATGCCAGCTTATACACAGGTGCATAGATCGGATGAACGGATCAGGCAAAGATTGGCAAAGGCCATACACGAAATTTATAATGATTAGCAACTTATTGTTTTTTAAATAAATATAATTTAGGTCGGGATTTAATCAAAGTAATAAAAATGTAATGATAATATGACCTTCGGGAATTTCGCCCCAAAAGATTCACAGAGTTATCCACAGAAAATGTGGATAAGCCACAAGCTCTTTTATAGTGAATGTGTTAAAAAACAAATCGGATAATTTACATTAGCTATGACAGCTAAGAAGACCCCCGGATACCCGAACCACCGGCAGCCAGGACTGTGAACCAGTCCATCCTCAGGATTGCCGTTCCATCACCCCTTCACCGCAGCTTCGACTACCTGCCACCCGCAGAATGCGATGCCCCCTTGCTGCAGCCGGGAGTTCGGGTGCGCATCCCGTTTGGCCATGCAACACGGATCGGTCTGCTGCTCGAAGTGAGCGATTCCACCAGCGTATCTCCGAAACGGCTGCGGCCGGCCCTGCAGATCCTGGACACGTCGCCTCTGCTAGCCGATGACATACGCCATATGGTGCTGTGGGCCAGTGATTATTACCATCACCCGATTGGCGATGCAATGACCGCCGCACTGCCCGCACTGCTGCGACGCGGGAAACAGGGAACGGTACAGGGCGATCAGGCATGGCGTCTGACCGATACCGGCGCCCGGATCGATCCGCTGAGCCTGCAGCATGCTCCACGACAGGCCTCTGTACTCGAGCGCCTGCATAAATCGCCCCATGAATTACCCCG
>JARFQV010000186.1 GCA_029287615.1 Pseudomonadota bacterium
AAGGAACAACGACTAGAAATCGAGGAAAAACAGGAGTCGGCGCGGCAAAAGGCCATGAAGGCGGAGCTCGAGTGGGTACGCTCCGGTGCCAGGGGGCGTCACGCCAAGAGCAAGTCACGCCTGTCCCGGTTCGAGGAACTGTCATCCACCGAGCAGGTGAAGAGAAACGAAACCAAGCAACTCTACATTCCACCGGGCCCGCGTCTTGGCGAACTGGTGATCGAGGCAACCGACCTGTGCAAGGGTTTCGGTGAGCGCCTGTTGGTGGATAAGCTGAATTTCAGCCTGCCCCGTGGTGGCATCGTCGGTATTATCGGTCCCAACGGGGCCGGGAAGACCACCCTGTTCCGGATGCTGACCGGAACCGAATCCACGGACAGCGGGAATCTCCGTATCGGCGAGTCCGTGCAGATTGCCTGCGTGGACCAGAGCCGCGACGCACTGGACAGCAGTAAAACGGTGTGGGAAGAGATTTCCGATGGCCAGGACATCATTACGGTAGGCAAGTACGAGGTCAACTCGCGCGCCTATGTCTCCCGTTTCAACTTTACCGGACCCGATCAGCAACAACTCGTCGGGAATCTATCCGGTGGTGAGCGCAACCGGGTGCACCTGGCGAAACTGCTAAAAAGTGGTGGCAATGTCCTGCTGCTCGATGAACCCACCAACGATCTCGACGTGGAGACACTGCGGGCACTGGAGGAGGCCCTGCTGGACTTTCCCGGCTGCGCGGTAGTCATCTCCCATGACCGCTGGTTCCTCGACCGGATTGCCACCCATATCCTGGCCTTCGAGGGAAACAGTCAGGTCACCTGGTTCGAGGGCAACTATGCGGACTACGAGGCGGACCGCAAACGGCGTCTCGGAGTAGAAGCGGACACACCGCACCGGATCAAGTACAAAAGACTCGCCTCCTGACCGCTGCGCTCCCAGCGGCCGGTGACTACCAGCGGACCCCCGGCACCCATACCCCGCCCCTGGCGGGTCCATCCCCTTTTTGGTTGGCTGCCGGGTTCATCTGGAGGTTTTCAGTGTGGTTATAGGCGAATGAATTCACCCCTATAACCTGCCCATCGGAATCCAGGATCTCGACCACCCAGAATCCCGTCCAGTTGGGCTCAAGCTTGTTGCTGGACCAGACGGCCTGGGAGTCGCTGCTGACGTCCAGATTTGCCTTGGCCATGACCCGCCCACCGTACTTCCATTGGTGAGTCACCGTCCGGCCGCGCATGCCCTTGAGTTCGGAATAGAAATAGACCGTTTCGGTTGTGTTTTCAAACGTCTTCAGATTATCGGCCGGTTTCCCGTCAACGATCGAAGTGGTAAAAACCGACGTAACCACACTGCCTTGCCCTTCCGGATCCGCCTGCATCATTTGTCTGGCGTCCTCACTCGGCACGGCCTCCGTGGCCACTACAACGGGGATATGTGAAAGTATCGATACGAGCATCGATAACAGTATTGCTCTGTTTTTATTGATCATTGTCACACCTTTATGCGTACTGCCTGATTGTTATTCGCCCGAATATTATTACACCCGATTTCGATGTCTGTACAGGATCAGTTGTCATACCGAGCATTCATACACGGAATCATAACGGGGGCTATACTCAACACATATGCGTTACACATCAGTGGAGGCATTTCGTGAATACGTCCATCAAGACATCTTATGGGAAAGGCGTGCTGTTTGATGATGACGGGTTCCTGCGAAACCCGGAAGACTGGAATGAAGACCTCGCGATAAGAATCGCCCGCCATGATGGAATTGGCGATCTTAACGAAGACCACTGGCACATCATTCGTTATCTGAGAGCACATTTCATGGCGAACCACACCATCCCGGTCATGCGCCATGTATGCCGCGTCAATCATCTGGACGATCATTGCGTACCGCGACTGTTCGGCAAGAGTACCCGGGAGGCCTGGCGGATAGCCGGCCTCCCGGATCCCGGTGAGGAAGCCAAATCCTACATGTGAGCGATCGGCTTGTCCGTAAACAGAAAGTCTTTCAGCTCCTTGTCGAAGCTTTCGTCCCTGCGCCGTATCCACTCCAGCACCATCGCAGCATGCTCTTTTTCCTCATCGCGGTTATGCGCAAGGATGGCCTTGAGTTCAGGGTCCTTGCAGGCATCCACTCTCTGGTTATACCAGTCGACAGCCTCCAGTTCCTCCATGAGGGAGGTAATCGCCCGGTGCATGTCCCTGGTTTCCTCACTGAGTTCCGTGACTGGTTCATGATAGCCTTCATTTGCCATTCTTCATCTCCACTAAGGATAATCATCATTTCCGGGCAGCCCTTCACAGGCCCGGTTACCTGCACTGAAAACGCTACCTCAAATGAACCGGTTTGTCATGCTGACCGGTCTGCCTGCAACGCCGGACAAACAGACAAGCGAGTCATACAGACCAGTCCGGGTTTTATCCCGTCATTTGCAAAACCAGAAACGGAAAGATGGCGAGCAGGCTTGATAAAATGTCATCACCTGAAGTGCTTATCTTCATACCAGCTATCGACACAACGGAACCAATTCTGCTCACGGATCAGGACAGGAACACGATCAGCAGCCCGATGGCGGCAGGAACTGCCTGGATAAACAGGATCTTTCGGCTGGCAGTTGCCGCACCATAGAGGCCGGCGATCAGGACACAGGTAAGAAAAAACACCTTCACATTCGCCCCCCCGGCCGCCGGAACAAGCCCCCAAATCAAACCCGCAGCCAAAAAACCGTTATACAATCCCTGGTTTGCGGCAAGAACCCTGGAGGCAGTGGCAAACTCCTGCGTCAACCCAAATACCCGCAGTCCGGCCGGCTTGTCCCAGAAAAACATCTCAAGGATGAGGATACCGATATGCAATGCCGCAATGATACCAATAACGATATTTTCAACTGCAGGCATCATCTCTACCCGCCGGAATTGATGAGGTCAGTACCCTGGTGATTGGAAAGACCACTAATCCTGTATCTTCAGCAATAAAGTTCCGATTGCACCAAAGACCAGTTCCAGCAGCAGGTAAACTATGAGTAACCAATGGGGTATACCATCCAGCACGAGGCTCAACATCCTGCCCGCCGCCAGGCCGAACATAAACAGGATCAAACTATAGAGCGCAGCCTGCCTGAGCCGTATGTTGAACGCCCCGGCAATCCAGAAGAGCGAGAGAGCCAGATACAAGCCCATTATGGCCCGGAAGATATGAACACCATTCGTACCCTGGATATCCATATCAAAGAGATAGACCAGGCTCTTCCCAGGCATGATCCCGTAAGACAAGGCGATGGGAATCAGGCCTGCCGCGGTAATCAAGAGAAATATCTGACGAATGTTCATTTGTTATTTTCAAGAATCCGGTTATTGTGCAGGATCCGCGATGTCTTCATCCAGGACCTCCGCTCCCATATCGGCTCCCTGCTGGAAAGTGCGATGCCCGCCGAACAGTATGCTCGCCAGGATCAAAATCCGGAATGCCTGCCAGAAGGTAACCGGCTTGATTCCGAATACCTCGGGCATAGTGATATTCCATAACCATTTGAATAGTAGAACCAGGATGAAAAAGAAAATCAGTACTACAGCCACGATGACCAGGACGCCGACTACATCTTCCATCTTGCATGCCCTCCTCTAAGAGGATTCCGGTGTGTGTTATTGCGATCGCTGCCAGCCGGTATCATATAGGACAAGACTTCCGTCGGACAGCGCTCGTCTCTAGCCCGGATTTCTCACCGCGGGGCGAGATGATCGCGCAGGGATTTGGATTCACAAGATATTTTCCGAGGAAGCGGAATACGGGCTGTATTTCCGACTGAGGAAAATGGCTTGTGGATTCAAAGATCAAGTGAGGGCTCGTCATCGTGGTGAGAAATCCGGGCTAGCCGCCACTGGTGGTCCACCCGGGTGTCGGG
>JARFQV010000292.1 GCA_029287615.1 Pseudomonadota bacterium
ACCTTGCTGGGACTGGCGATACTGGTATTGCTACTACGCAAGCGCGCCCCTCTGGCTGCCTGGGGTATCGCTTTTTACCTGATCGCCCACAGTATGGAGTCGACCATCTTCCCCCTTGAATTGATGTTCGAACACCGCAATTATCTTGCGCTCCTCGGACTGTTGTTCGTGATCACCCAGGGAATCCTGAGCCTGTTGCAACTGCAAATCAAAGCTTCCATCCGGCGGATCCTGGCCGTTTTTCCCGTTGTAGCGCTGGTCATGCTCGCCACACTGACCACAATCCGGGTTGGAAGCTGGTCTTCGAAGGACACCCTGGTACGGACCATGCTGGTCAATCACCCCGAATCACTCCGCCTCCAGGTAGGCCTGGCCGAAAGCGAGATCAGAAACCGGGATTTTCCCGCTGCCTATGAAAGGATCGATTATATCTCCGGCCTGCAACCCTGGAACCCGGGCCCCCATTTTCTTCGCCTGCTGGTACAGTGCCTGGAAAATACCTATGCACCGGATGCCTTCAATCAGGCACGTGATGAACTGCTTGCCAGCAGCATACACAGCAAGATGACACTTGCCACACTCAAATCGCTCACGAATGAATACATTGACGGAAAATGCCCGGCCATACCACCTGCCGCACTGATTGTTCTGATCGATTCAGGCCTGCAACACCAGACCTTCACGGAGAACAAGCGATCCAGGCAAATCCTGTATGGACTGCAGGGACTCATTCAGAACTATCACGGTGAGGAGGATCAGGCGATTATCGCGTTTGAAAAGGCATTTGAAGCCTTCCCGTCGGAAATCGGTCCACTGTTTACCAAGGCCTATACGGAACTCAGGGCCGGAAGGATTGAACATGCCCTGACAACCGCACGCCGAATCGAGAATGATTCGACCTTCAGATTCCGTTACCATGCCGTTGATTTGCGAGAATTGAAACGACAAATTAATATGGCCCTCGCCAGGTCAACAAGCTTATGAACGACATTCACTCACATCCATGACATCCGAGACACAGCACCCTCCGCAAGCTTCCGGCATTGACTCGGTAAGTATCGTCCTGCCGGCAAAGAACGAGGCTGAATCGTTACGGGGTCTGCTCCCGAACATCCGCCGGGAATTCCCCGATGCAGAGATCATAGTCGTGGACGACGGATCGACGGATGAAACGGCAAAGATCGCCATGGATAACAGGGTCAGGTTGCTTCAGCACCCGTACAGCATGGGAAACGGCGCCGCGATAAAAAGCGGTGCGCGTGCAGCCACTGGCAGCGTCGTTGTTTTCATGGATGCAGACGGCCAGCACGACCCTGCCGAAATCCCCGCTCTCCTGCAACTGCTCGAGCAGGGTTATGACATGGCTGTCGGAGCACGAAGTTTCAACTCCCAGGCATCCCTTGGGCGTGGCCTGGCAAATACATTCTATAACCGGATGTGCAGCTGGATGGTGAACCAGGAGGTCAGGGATCTGACATCGGGCTTCCGGGCAGCGAGAACCGGGCGATTTCGGGAATTTCTCTATCTGTTGCCCAATGGCTTTTCCTATCCGACCACGAGCACGATGGCGTTCTTCCGGGCCGGTTACCCGGTTGCCTATTACCCGATCCATGCCAGGGAACGCATCGGCAAGAGCCATATCAGCCCGTTGAGAGACGGACTGCGTTTCTTACTGATCATTTTCCGGATCGGTACCTTGTATTCACCATTGAAACTGTTTGTACCGATCAGCTTTCTTCTGTGCATCACAGGACTTGGATATTATCTTTACACCTTTCTGACCCTGCACCGATTCACCAACATGAGCGCCCTGTTGCTGACTTCCTCACTGACGATATTCCTGATCGGGCTGGTATCGGAGCAGATCACCATGATGATGTACCAGAAGTCCGGTAAATCCTGACAGTCCTCATTCCCGAACCCGTCCTGCCTATCATGGATGACAAACACGAAGGACCGCTGGTATCGATTGGAATGCCGGTGTTTAACGAAGCGCGATTTATCCGGGAGTCACTGGACGCGCTGGTCAAGCAGGATTATGGAAACATCGAACTGATTATCTCGGATAATGCATCGGAGGATGACACCGGGAGGATCTGCAACGATTATGCAAGCCGGCATGACTGGATACGATACCATCGTTTCGATACCAATACAGGACCGGCAAGCAACTTCGCCTATGTGCTGAAACATTCACATGGCAAGTATTTCATGTGGGCAGCTGGTCATGACCTTTGGTCGCAGAACTATGTCAGCGAGTGCGTAAAATTGCTGGAGCCCAGGGATTCGGCAGCCCTTGCCTTCGGGACTTCCAGCTGGATCGACGAGCATGGAGAAACCTTCAATCGTGAGTCAGGCTGGACAGATACCCGGGGTATGGACATTACCGCCAGATACTTCACCGTATTGTGGGGTAACATGCATCCCATACTTGGAATCATGCGCCGTGAATTTCTCGGAAAGTGCTCGCTGATCAACACAGTGGGCAGCGATCTGATCCTGCTCTCGCAACTGGTGATCCAGGGCGATTTTCTGCACGCTGTCAATGCGCACTGGAGCCGGCGTGAATTCCGGGTTGAACAAAAGTATTCCGACAAGCTGGATCGCTATAAAAGCAGGGAATACGGGCTGGCCAGTTCTGTGTTCAGCAAACTATTTCCACTCGCCCGCCTGCCCGTTGAGTTGATAAAGGGGATCTGGTCGGCTGAACTGCCGTTTACCAGGAAACTCGCCATGCTCTTCCTGCTGTTGCCGACCCTGCCGGTCAAGTATCTCTCAGGCCGGCACTAGCTCCAGCAGTGAGCGCTTCTATATTTACCGGTTAAACCTTGCCGATGGCGATTCCCGACAGCTACCGCGATTCCTTCAGGACCGTTATCCGGTGGATGAAACTGTGTTTCACACCGCTTGCCATCCTGTTTCTCGTCTATTATGGCTGGCACTCAAAAGATTCGCTTGCCGGACTGATACAGGAAGCGCAGCTACAGTGGTTAGTGCTCAGTGTCTTGCTCTGGGTGAGCTTGCATTTCATATCACCGGTCTTCACCGTCCTGGTCTTTCGCGGTTGCCAGCTCGATCTTCACTATCGGGATGCGTTCGTCATCCATGCCGGACGTCTGCCAGCGAAATATCTTCCGGGAGGGATCTGGCACTCCGTGGCCAGAGCAGCGGATTACCACAACCAGGGGTATACAGGACGTCAAATCGCCTCATACCTGCTGGTCGAGAATATCGTCGCTGCATCCATCACCCTGAGTGCTGGTGGAATCATCGTTGCCCACCTGCCGGACATAAACTCGTTGTGGACTACCACCGCAACCATGGCAGCCATCATCGGAGGTGGCAGCCTGCTGTTGTTACCGGTGATAGTAAGCAGATTCCTTCTTCCCGCGGACGGTAGACTCGCGTGGAAACCCTATATGGCCGGTGTGGCATGGAGCGCTCTGTACTGGCTGGTCGCCGCAAGCTCCTTTGTCTCCTTCCTGGAATGCTTTCCGGATCTGGATCTCGCAGTTAACCGCATAGAAGCTGGCGGTATCTATCTTTTTTCCTGGGGAATAGGGTTCATCGCCCTGTTCGCGCCCCAGGGATTCGGGGTTTCCGAGTTCATTTCCGGAAAACTGCTGGATACGGAAATCGGCGTGGGAGGCACGGCAGCGCTCCTAATGGTTTTCAGGATACCGGTCTTGCTGGCTGATTTCAGTGCATGGATGGTATCCGTACCCTTCACTCGCCAATCACACCGAGCAGCACATCGGTAATATAGTCGACATCGGATTCAGTGATATTCAGACCGGATGGCAGATTGATACCTCTTTTGCTGATATCATAGCTGACCGGGTTACGCTGTTCAGCATCACGGCTCGAGGGGTGCTCCCGATATGCGGGCAGGCTGCTCAGTGGACTGAAAAACGGCCGGCAATCCACGCCGGCCTCCCTCATCCTGTCGATAATTTCAAACTTGTCAATTGACAACGCATCCGACGTGACCACTGTCACCATCCAGTAACTGTTCAGACCATCCGGTATTTCGCGGTTCAGGGAAATACCGTCCACATCTTGCAGCCGGGTATGGTACCAGTTAAATATTTCGCGCTTTTTCCTGACGAGTTCCCCGGCACGCTCGACCTGTGCGAGACCCAGCGCAGCCTGCAGGCTGCTCATCTTGTATTTATACGCCACTTCGGCATTCTGAAAACGGAAATCTCCGGGTGGCCTGCCATGATCGCGCAGAAACTGGACACGCTTCTCGATTACATCATCATCCGTAACCAGCATGCCACCCTCGCCGGTAGTCATTGTCTTTGATCCGTGAAAACTGAATACCCCTGCATTTCCGAATGATCCGGCACGCCGACCACCCTGTTCGGATCCGAATGCCTCGGCAGCATCCTCTATCAGCACCAGGCCATGTCTGTCAGCAATTGACTGTATGGCAGGCATTTCCGGCATTCCGCCATAGAGATCCACACTGATAATCGCCCTGGTACGCGGAGTAATCGTACGCTCCAGTGCCTGCGAGGAAAGACACCAGCTGCACGGATCGATATCCGCAAATACCGGTACCGCCCCCACGTAATTGACTGGCGCAGCCGATGCTATCCATGTTACATCAGGAACAATTACTTCGTCTCCTGGCCCGATTCCGAGTGCAAGCAGCGAGAGGTGTATGGCAGAGGTGCACGAGGGAAGGGAAATGGCGTGTTTCACGCCAATGTAGGCAGCAAATGTTTCTTCGAACCTTTGGTTGTAGCAGTTTGCATTATCATACCAGGCATTCGCAGCCGCCTCGCTGACATAACTGATTTCCTTCTCGGTTATTGACGGTCCGGAAACCGGAATGGTCTTTTTCAGTCCCGAATGCATTTCAGGTAACCTTCCGGCGCCACGGTAATCAGCAGCTTGTCCTGTATCCGCCGGTCTATTTCAAACCGGTCATTTTGTCCCAGAAACTCGTGCACGGCTGTTTTCGGGTTATTGCCCTTGCCCCAGGGTCTGTCCGGAAAAAAATCCGCCGGCATATCATCGACAACGGTATCGAAAACGACGAGATAACTGTCTTTGCTTACGAACGGAGAATAGAGTTCGAGCTCACGAAGCACATGATCATGCGTATGGTTTGAGTCGAGCACGACCAGCACTGACTTGCATGCTGAAGCGATGTCTTTCACCTTTGCAATGATCGACTCATCGGTCGATGAACCTTCCAGCATGGTGATCTTTCCGGACATCGGGTGTGATTCGATAGCACGCCGGTTATGCGGGCGTATATCGACGTCTATTCCCAGCACCTGGCCGTCAATGCCCGCGAGATACAGCATGGATGCATAAAATATCAGCGATCCGCCATGCGCGATTCCCGTCTCGACAATCAGTTCCGGCCTTAGATCCCAGATAATCTCCTGCATGGCAACGATATCCTGTGGATACTGGATAATCGGACGCCCGAGCCAGCTGAAATTATAGGAATACCTGTGCCTTGAAGTATCCCGGATCCATTTTATGGAATCGGCGTGCAATTCCCTGTCTTTTCCCAGAGAGTCTATATTTTCCTGCACAATGGCCTCGTGCTCGCGATCTTCACTCATTGATAAAATCTCTCCAGTCCTGGATCTTTGATTGAATATAATCTGCACCGTCCGGTCCCATATTGGCTACAAGATCCAGTATCGATACATAAGGGGTAAACGCACCATGCAGTTGCTGGTACTGCATATTCTGGTAGTCAATGTAGCAGACACGGATTCCACTGCTTTCAAAAACAGAATAATCCAGATAATTTCTGGCTCCATGACCGGTAATATAGGTATCGCATGAATAATATTTAACCAGTTCCTTGAGACGCAGACTGCCATTGCCGTCTATACCGGAATCCGAAGACCTGTAACGGGGTGCCGGAAGCCCGAAATATTCCGCTATGGTTTTCATCGCCTGTATATTCAGCGCTGATATCGTCTCATGCCCTTCCCGGTAGACCTCCCCGACGATGCCCAGCATATCCCTGTCTCTTATACACAT
>JARFQV010000146.1 GCA_029287615.1 Pseudomonadota bacterium
CCGGTATAGAAATTGTCAACGCAGATCACCTCATGGCCATCTCTCAGGAGCTGGTGGCACAGATGCCTTCCGAGAAATCCACTCCCACCTGTAACAAGCACTCGTTTCATCAGCCGTTCCCCCTCATTTGCGCGGGCAGGGTTAACCCCTTCTGAATCCGTGTGGACAGTGTGGAAAACAAATGCGTTTCACACAATACAGCTCGTCTGGCTGCATCGCTGTTAGTTTGCACCTTTCCCGACGGGGGAATTCGCCATCTGGAATGTTCATGGGCAGGAAATAGGCGGCACAGTCAGTCAAGCGGGTAGTTTGCGCCGCCTGCTTTGACAGCCTAGAGTCTCATTTCGTGTTTGTAGAGTTTGCATGGTTGTAAATAACTGTTGCATTCTTTCCTGTAACGTTCCAGGTACTCTCCGATGCAGATATGATTGACGTTGATATTGTTGTAATCGGATCCATAGAGAAATATGCCCGGATTGTGTCCGGCGAGTTTTCTCAACCAGTCATCGTAAATCTGTTTACGTTCGTCCGCGGTGTGCAGCCAGTTACTGTACACAGTGAAAAATGCGTTACTCCACCAGATGGCTGCATTCGGTTCATTGCGTATTTTTGCAAGCAGCTTTCCCTGGTCGGTCAGAAGATTGCAGTGAATATACTCGTGCTGCAGGTTTCGGTACGCGTCCCAGTGTTTCTTGATGACTGATTCGCCTCCCCACTTTCCGATTTCATCCAGCCATAATTGTTCGAGATCGTCCCAGGCAATCTGGTCGGCTGCAAGATCGGCCCAGAGCTGGTAGAACACGTCACTGGCCGGAAATTTTTTCATCAGGTAGCGGACAAAGCGGGGAAAATCCTCGCCGTCCCATTGGGAAACGACAAATTTTCGAATTTCCAGCGCTATCGTGCTGTAGTCGAAAAAGACCATGCGGGTCGCATTATCAAACCCGAGTGAGTGCAGGATCATATTGGGCTTGAAACCGGCGGCAACGGAGTAAAGAGAGGACAGGGGAGGGGTATATCGATCCGGATGTTCGAGTACATCCTCGTAGGATTCCAGATTGAAAAGGAATATTCCCTTTCTCGATTCCTTGACCTGTGAGTCAATTGCGCCCAGAAACTGCTTCTGACCCGAAGAGAGTTCGGTATTCGAACCGAGGCGGGAGTAATCACCCAGCTCCGTGTCCAGATATGCCTCGAATGCCTTCATTTTCTGTTGTGACTGATCGCAAAGGAAGATGCGATTACCATCAACGGATTTGTTGAAATTGAAGACGGTGAGTCGGTTTCGCAAACTGGCATCGACAAAATTCCAGCCAGGATGCCGTGGTGTCGCACTTTCCGTCTCCCCGGTATACTCGAGTGAGTGCAGTCGTTCGTTATCCGGGTCAGGTTCCGGTTTTACACAGGGCTTACTCACTTCAGCGACCTGGGTGCACGGGGAACCAAATTGCGGTTGGCCGATTGCCTTGTAGTGTTCCAGATTGACGAGCAGGCAGTCATCGGCCAGACCGTACCAGCCGTTACTGCTTCGCAGAATCGTGCCGGTCACAAAAAAATCATGCTTTTCGATCCACTGTTCAAGGGCCGTCTGAAAGTCAACCTGTTCCCAGTGTTTTGGAATCCACGTTTCACCGATCACATGTCCATAGGACTGTACGAGACAGTAGGTGTATCCCAGTTCCAGGGCCTCCCTGAGAAGATCATCCAGAGAGTCGTTTTCCAGGATAAGGTCGTGGTAACCGTAGCGTGACCATGCAATGGTGAAATTACGGAACTTCTCGGCCAGTCTGGCCCCCGGAATCCTGCGGGAAGTGTCCAGCAAGCCAAATACAACGCCATCAACGTACATTGAATCCCCAGGATGTCTGTTTTTGTCTTTACTGGCCAGTTTGACCGGCGTCGTCAAATGCCAGGTTACCCCAAACCACCAGGTCTTCTCCCAGTTGCTCAACCTCGACATTGGTCAGGCAGGGTCTGGATAGGGATCGGACGCAATTCAGTGTTTCCACTGCACGGACGCCGTTTCGTCCAAAAAATTTTGGTGCAATGGTCAGCACCAGTTGATCACCGAGGCGTTCAGCCAGAATGCTGGATATAACCTTCGATCCACCCTCGATCATCACCGAATTCAGGCGTTGTTCCCGCAACCAGCAAAAAAGCTCAGCCAGCCGTATCCCGCCACCAGGTGCCTCTGGCATTCGAATAATCCGGGCACCGGCCTCGACCAGTTTCGATGCGCGTTCCTCGCTGGCATCTGGCAGGGTAACGATGATTGCCGGTTGTCTCTCCTGATGCAGCAGTTTGGCAGTAGGCGGGGTTCTGAGGCGTGAATCGAGAACAACCGGTACCGGATTTTTTCCGTCTGCATGGCGAACGGTTAATCGGGGATCGTCGACAAGTACGGTATTGATCCCAACCAGAATGGCTTCATGCATGGCCCGCAGCTGGTGGGTCATTAACAGGGACTCATCGTTGCTGATCGCGGTCGATGATCCCTGGGAGGCACTGATACAGCCGTCGAGGCTTTGTGCGAATGCCAGGGTTACAGCCGGTCGTGGAATCTCACCGTTCTTGCTCTCCACCCTGGCCAGCGTTGTCCTGACTGACCGGACAATGGCAGATTCATTGACTGCTTTGTGCATCAAGCCCTGGTTCCGCTGCGGTGCGTAGGTGTACTAGCCCTGTTTGACTGTGATGCACCGGATTGATTCAAAACATGTGATTCAGCTTGTCACCCTTGACCTTGAGGTAGTGTCTGTTGTGGGTGTTTGGCTCGATCAGGATGGGGATCCTGCTGGTGATTTCTATTCCGTGTTTTCGTAACGCATCAACCTTTCGCGGGTTGTTTGTGAGGAGATTGATGGAACCGATTCCGAGGACATTGAGAATCTCTGCTGCAACCTCGTAGGTACGCAGGTCGCTCGGGAAACCAAGTTCATTGTTGGCCTCCACGGTGTCCAGTCCGGAATCCTGCAGGGCATAGGCTCGAATCTTGTTGAATAGCCCGATTCCGCGGCCTTCCTGGCGAAGATAGATCACCAGTCCCGCGCCCCGGGTCTCTATGTGATCAAGTGCCCAGTCCAGCTGCTGGTCGCAGTCACACCGCAGGGATTCGAATACCTCACTGGTCAGGCATTCGGAATGCACGCGTACATCCAGGTTATCCGCGTTTTCGATCTCTCCCTTGTAGATGATCACGTGTTCCATATCGGCGGAATCCTTTACCACACGTACCTGGAAGTGACCATGGCTGGTGGGAAGCTTGGCTGACTCTGACAGGGTTATTCTATGATTTGCTGGCCTGTCTTTATATATAGGAACGGTATTTTTTATGGTTTCCGGTTTCATGTGTTGTACCGTTATTTGGTTTGGGAGTTGTTATGCGCTGTTTTTGTGTCAGTTATGCGAGATCTCTCACTTGTTTCAATAACTATAAACATACTTCACGACAGTGTAATATTAACACAATATCCGTCAAAGTGTGGGCGTAGAACAGAATAGCAAGGCTGCGTCCGGCGCCAGATTTCCGGAATGCAGAATCGCAGGTTGAAATCCTCGGTACTTGTACCTGTGCTGAATGCGTTTTGAACAGGGGCATGGACCGTACTGACAATCGCCTTCCAGGTGCCCGCCACCATGCACGTATCGATCTATACATGGAAAAGTTTAGCGGGTTCATTATTACGGGTTCATTATTAACCGGGATGACTGTCTTTCATGGATTCAGTGATCTGTCGAGAATTTGATCGGAACAAATTGTGACGGGCGTCTGGGGGGATTATTATTATTACTATATATCAATAAAATGCGTGATAAATGTGATGTATTGCATGATGTATTTTACCGTCCCGTACATGCCCGCACCTTACACCACAACCAGCACCATGGGCAGGCAGGATTTTGTGGGACAAGAATGTCGTATAGATGTCGATAGAATAAACAAAAGATCCTGATGATGAGTTTTGACAAAATTTTAACCTGGTCTGGATTCGCTATCGATACTGCCCGGACCGGTTGCGTATCTTCGGCAGTTCTCCTGATGTTTGCACTGGTCCATGCCCCACTCCTGTATGCGGAAACTGTGGTACTCAATCCTGTCAAGGACAATACCATCTACGATGGTTCCGTCTCGGCAGGTACCCTTCAGAACAATACCTGTGGCGCCGGTCCGGATCTTTTTGCCGGTAATAACAACCGTAATCCTCCCAGGGCAAGGCGTGCGTTACTGAAGTTCGACATCGCCGGTAACATCCCACCGGGTGCTGTCGTCAATGCCGTCACACTGACGGTAATGCACAACCTGACACCGGATGCACAACAAGCCACGATGACCCTGCATCCACTGTCACGGGACTGGGGGGAAGGTACCGTTGATTGCACCGGTGGTGGCGTGGGCGGGGGAGGAGGTGGTGGTGGCGCACCCGCGAATACAGGTGATGCTACCTGGCTCTCTGCCGAGCATTCACTGGTCTCCTGGTCTACTGCGGGTGGTGACTTTGGACTCGCCAGTGCCAGTACCATTGCCACCAGTCTGACCGGCCAGCCGATTACCTGGGATAGTACAACCAGCCCCGGCATGAGTACGGATGTACAAAACTGGCTGGACAATCCGGGTAGTAACTTTGGCTGGGCCGTGCTTGGCAACGAGGCGGGTTCATCTACGGTACGTCGTTTCGGTAGTCGGGAGAGCGCCACACCACCGGTATTGACCGTGGATTACACTCCCTCGGGATCTGCCTGTTGCTTTGCCAATGGTGATTGCGCAGTCCAGTCAGTGACCAGTTGTACCGCACAGGGCGGTACGCCGGATATCAGTCACAGCAGTTGCAGTCTGAATCCCTGTCCACAGCCGGTTGGTGCCTGCTGTAATCAGGATAGTTCCTGTTCCGACACCGTAGCCAGGGACGTTTGTGAGACTGCTGGCGGTAGCTTTCAGGGCCAAAGCAGTATGTGTGCCAGCGTGGATTGCGGGCTTGTGCCATTCGTTGATGCCCTGCCGGTTCCCGGTGTATTGGCCCCTTTCGGCATTCGTGCCGACGGGGTTCTGCAGTATGAGATCGCCATGACGCAACAGCAACAGCAGTTGCATCGGGATCTCCCCCCTACCGATGTCTGGACCTATGCCGGCAGCTATCCGGGGCCTACCATCGAGGCCACGACCGGTCAACCGATCGAGGTGAAATACACCAACAACCTGCCACCCGGTACGCATTACCTGGATGTCGATACCTGTGCGCATGGGCCGGATTATTGGGATAATTCTCCAAGAACCGTACCACACTTGCATGGCGGTCATGTGCCGGCGCGTTTCGATGGTCAGCCCGAATATGCTTTCATGCCCGGCGCCTTCGACACCTACCAGTATCCGAATAACCAGTTACCGGCCACCCTGTGGTATCACGATCATGCCCTGGGGATCACTCGCCTGAATGTCTACATGGGCCTGGCCGGATTCTACCTGATACGGGACAATTTCGAGACCGGTCTGGGCCTGCCAGCCGGGCAATACGAGATTCCCCTTGTGGTGCAGGACCGGCAGTTCAACCCGGACGGCTCACTGTACTATCCCGCTGATTTGCAGGATCACTTCCATGGCGATACGGCGTTGGTCAATGGTAAGGTCTGGCCGTATCTCAATGTAGAGAAGGGCAAGTACCGGTTCAGGATCCTGAATGGTTCATCGGCCCGGCTGTACGCGATGAGACTGGAAAATCAGGCAGATCCCGGGCAGGTGATCCCCTTCAACCTTATCGGGACCGATGGTGGGCTGATCGATGCGCCAGTGCCTCTCGGCACATTCACGATGGCACCGGCAGAGCGTTTCGATGTGGTCATCGACTTTTCCGGTTTCGAACCCGGAACTGAAATCGTCTTGCGTAACGATGACCTGACCGTGCCATTGCTTCCCGGAATCATGAAATTCATCGTGACACCGGAGACCGGCTTTACGGGACCGTTGCCAACCACATTGCGGACAGTGACTCCCATACCGGAGCCACAGGCCGCGGGTACGCGCTATTTTCGGCTTCTCCACCAACCCGACACCTGTACACCAGGTCAATGGCTGATCGAATCGCATGATTCCATGGGCAATGTGATCGGTCGACACTGGGATGACATTACTGAATATCCGGTGTTGGGAGATACCGAGATCTGGGAGTTCGATAACAACACGACCATGATGCATCCCATGCATATTCACCTCGTATTGTTTCAGGTGCTGGACAAGGTCGACAAGTTCACCGGCCAACCCATCCCGCTGGAGCCCTGGGAAATCAATACCTGGAAAGATACCGTACAGCTACCGCCGAACAGCAAGGTGCGAGTCATCATGCGTTTCGAGGACTACCCTGGCAAGTTTGCCTATCACTGTCACATACTGGATCACGAAGATCATGAAATGATGCGTCAGTTCCAGACTATCCAGGATCCCGCGAACTGCAACGGCAACGGGGTATGCGAGGAAGGGGAGGACTGCATCAGTTGTGCTGCAGATTGTGCGCAGGTGACTGGAGCTCACTGTGGTAACGGCTTGTGCGAGGCGGGAGACGGGGAGAACTGCGTCACTTGTCCTGAAGATTGCGCAGGTGACCAGACTGGCACGGGTGTGGACTATTGCTGCGGCTTTGATAGCGGTACAACGAGCAATCCGTTGTTCTGTGGTGAGGATGCCAGTGGCAATCGCTGCATAGATGCCAGCCAGAATCGCTTTTGCCGCCTGATGCCGCGGGTATCTGCCTGTTGCGGGGACGCACTGTGCGAGGGTGGTGAAACCAGTGCTGTCTGCGGGATCGATTGCCTGGATACGGACACCGATGGTTTTCCCGATGCTGTGGATTCGGATGACGACAATGACGGATTATCGGATACCGACGAAACCCAGATATGGGGTACCGACCCGTTGCTGGATGATACCGATGCGGATAACTGGCTGGATAATGCAGAGGTGGTGGCTGGCTCTGATCCGGTCTGCGATATCTCGATACCAGCACCGACAGGGGATGGCAACGGTGATGCGCTGGTAGATGCGGCTGACATGGTTATGCTGAACCGTATCCTGCTGGGGATGTATACGCCGGAACTGACAGAGCAGCAGCAGCTGAATGTTGCACCGCTGGTCAACGGAGTACCGAAACCTGACTGTGTGTTGAATGCGGGCGATCTATTGGTCGGTTTGCGAAAGGTACTGAGTCTGATCGACTTCTGAATGTACCATAGGCATTATCACTAAACTACAAATTGCCCGGCTCGAAGAAATAAGCAATATTCCTCTTACATTCCGTACGGATCCGGCTGAATAGCCGATTTCCGGGGGTGCCGAATACAAATTATGGACTCTCTGATTAATTCGTCATTCCGGGCGCAGCGCAGCGGAGACCCGGAATCCAGTGCTTTACTTTCAACCTGTTACTGGATCCCGGCCTGCGCCGGGATGACGGGAAAGTAATTAATCAGAGGTTCCTTATATAAATTCAAAGGAACGGGGTTTATTGACGTTAACCTGTGAGAAAATATTTTCGTAAGGAATTAATTGGATATTCTCTGGCTTCGTGCTAATTGTTCTGGTCTGGCAGCTTCCAGGAAATGTTTTTGTACAGATGACAATATCTCCTTTATTCGAATCAGTAACTCCTTCCAGCCACGGTGCGAAGAAGCCTTGATTTTTATCTTTTCAAGGTTTTCTCTCCCAGAGGCGAATCATAACGGGGGCTCTCGTCGCGATGGATGACCCTGTGCGCAATTTTGATTCATCCCGATGGCGGCGATCATTGATCGTTATTTTTTCGGTTGCTCTTCTCACCCGAATCGTGTTCGTCCTTACATTGCAGGATGGTTTTTATTTTGCTGACGCGCCACTCTATTCGGCCGCCGCCAGTCAT
>JARFQV010000342.1 GCA_029287615.1 Pseudomonadota bacterium
TGTGTCGTGATCTTCCCCGAAGGTACCCGAACTGCACCGGGCACGGTCGGCCGTTACCGGATTGGAGGTGCTGTGCTGGCAGAGCAATCGGCTTATCCGGTGGTACCGATTGCCCATAATGCCGGTGAATACTGGCCAAGAAGAGAGTTTATCAAAAAGCCCGGGACCATTCGGGTCCGTATCGGACCAACTATCCAGAGTCAGGGAAAACCCGCACAGGAAATTCTGGCGGAAACCCAGCACTGGATCGAGGAAACCATGAAGGAAATATCCACCTGCTGATTACCGCATCACACACGCAACAACCTGCAACAGCGGGGGCCACCTGACGTGTTGCGGACTCCCGTCATCGCCGCTCATGCGGACGTTCATTCCCGCCTCGAGCATTGAAAGTGCGACATGGTTTCATGTCTGACCGAAAACAGGGATCATACGTCCAGATTGGAGGCATACAGTGCATTTCTCTCGATAAACTCCCTGCGTGGTTCTACCTGATCCCCCATCAAGGTGGTGAAAATTTCATCCGAACCTACCGCATCCTCGATTTGTACCTGTAGCAGATGCCGCGTGTCCTGGTTCATGGTTGTCTCCCATAGCTGAGCTGGATTCATCTCGCCAAGCCCCTTGTAGCGCTGTATATGCTGTCCCCGTTTGACTTCTTCCAGTAACCAGCGAATCGACTGTTTGAAGGTAGACACGGTCTCCTTGCGCTCTCCGCGCTGCACGTAGGCACCCTCCCCCATCAGGCCATCCAGCCGTTCACCCAACTCTACCATGCGACGGTATTCAGCGGTGGCGAACAAATCGCAGCTTAGCTCCTGCTCGTACGAAGCAATACCGTGGGTCCACTTCGTAATAAGCATAGAAATTACTTTATTATCAATAAGTTGCGATATTTCTGCCGCATATCGGTGTCCCGAAGGCAGGCTCACGTTCAATCGTTTGACGAGTTCATCAAACCACTCACCCACTTTGGCCTGATCGTGCAGGGCCACATCATCCAGCAACGGCATATAGATCATCTTTTCCAGCACTTCCGGATCATAGCGTCGTGCCAGACGTCGGATCGATGCCATCACTGCCATATATTGATTGGCGAGATCCTCGAGTGCCGGACCGGAAATGGGTGGCGCCTCCTCATTCACATGCAGCTGGGCCTTGTCCAGGGCAGCCTGCAACAGGTAGGCATTGAGTTCTGCATCATCCTTGACATACCTTTCCTGTTTTCCCTTCTTGGCCTTGTAAAGGGGTGGCTGGGCGATATATACGTGACCACGATCGATCAATTCCGGCATCTGACGATAGAAAAACGTAAGCAACAGGGTACGAATATGAGAGCCATCCACATCGGCATCGGTCATGATTATGATACGGTGATAACGAAGCTTGTCCGGATCAAACTCTTCTCTGCCAATGCCGCAACCCAGCGCCGTTATCAGGGTACCGACCTCTGCAGAAGACAGCATCTTGTCGAATCTGGCCTTCTCCACGTTGAGTATCTTTCCCTTGAGCGGCAGTATGGCCTGGGATTTCCGATCACGACCCTGCTTCGCCGAACCACCCGCTGAATCTCCCTCAACCAGAAAGAGTTCCGATTTGGCCGGATCTCGTTCCTGACAATCAGCAAGCTTTCCAGGCAAACCGGCGACATCCAGGGCACCCTTTCTGCGCGTCATTTCTCGCGCCCTTCTCGCCGCTTCCCGTGCTCGCGCAGCGTCCACGATCTTGCTGGTAATCGCCTTTGCTTCTGTCGGCATTTCGAGCAGGTAGCCATTAAACTTTTCACTCACCGTGGACTCGACAATTCCCTTTATTTCCGAGGAAACGAGTTTATCTTTGGTTTGGGAAGAAAATTTTGGGTCCGGTACCTTGACCGAAAGCACTGCTGTCAAACCTTCCCGCGCATCATCTCCCGTTGGCGAGACCTTGGATTTCCTGCTGATACCCTCTGATTCCATGTACTGGTTCAGGGTACGCGTCAAGGCGCTGCGAAAACCGGCCAAATGTGTCCCACCATCGCGTTGCGGAATATTATTGGTAAAACAGAAAATATTTTCCTGATAAGAATCATTCCATTGCATGGCAACTTCTACCCCAACACCATCCCTCTCCCCTGTAAAATAAAAAACCTCATTGTGCAGGGGTGTCTTGTTGCGGTTTAAATGCTCGACAAATGCACTGATACCACCCTGATATTCAAAAACATCTTTCTTGTCACTTCTTTCGTCCGTCAGACAGATACGTACCCCCGAATTCAGAAAAGATAGTTCCCTCAATCGCTTGGCAAGGATATCGTAGTGGAATTCGGTATCACTGAAAATCTGCTCGCTGGGTTTGAAGCGTATTTCAGTGCCCGTCGACTCCGTGGTACCGATTACCCTCAGGGCCGTCTGAGGTTCGCCCATATTGAACTCCAGCAGATGGATCTTCCCTTCGCGGTATATGGTCAGGCGCAGGTACTCAGAAAGCGCGTTGACCACGGAGACACCGACCCCGTGTAAACCACCGGACACCTTGTAGGAATTGTCATCGAATTTCCCACCCGCATGCAGGACGGTCATGATCACTTCCGCAGCGGACCGACCTTCCTCCGGATGGATATCAACAGGGATACCACGCCCGTCATCTGTAATCGTTACCGAATCATCGCTATGCAGCGTCACGTTGATCTCGGAGCAGTGTTTTGCCAGCGCCTCATCAATCGAGTTATCCACTACCTCAAAGACCATGTGATGCAGACCCGTCCCATCGTCAGTATCACCGATGTACATACCAGGTCGCTTGCGTACGGCATCCAGGCCCTTTAAGACCTTGATATTCGAAGAATCATACTTTTGCTGATCGCTCATTGAATTTTCCCATCTTTGGAACGAGCCATTATAGCATCTCCTGAATATTGCCATGTTCCACGTGGAACCATTTCATGGTGGACCATGCCGATGTCGGAACTGTGCCCTTTTCTATCGCGCTGACAAAGACCTGTGCATTCAGGGCGGCCAGGCGCGCCATCATGCGCTGTTGATGTGTGCTATCCAGTTCACTGGGCAAGTCATCGATCAGGAACATGCCCGCTGATTCCGTCTTCTTGTGTAATAATGCGGCCTGCCCAAGAAACAGCGCGGTTGTGAGTAATTTCTGCTGGCCTCGTGACAGGACACCGTGGACTGAGCGGTTTTCTATCCGGATCTCCAGATCCGCCCGGTGAGGACCGTAATGAGAGAATCCACGGTTCAGATCCTGTTCCCTGGATTGCATCAAGGTCTCCAGCAAGGAGGTACCGGATGGCCAGCCTGATCGATAATGCAGCTCAATCTGGTCTGTACCCAGCAACTCGGTCGTTTCTGTCAGTACTTCGGAGCGTAGTCTGTCCAAAAATTCGATTCGCAGTTGATTCACTGCCATCGCGGAATCAGTAAACTGCCTGTCCCAAATTGCAATCTCTCGTCGGTCTGTCTGGCGTCTCAGGGCTGCATTACGTTGCTTCAATATCTTTCGATACGCTGACCATGCCTGGTAAAAGGCAGGTTCCACGTGGAACAACCCCCAATCCAGGAAACGACGCCGGTATCTTGGCCCCCCTTCCAGAAGGGAGTGGGCATCACCGGTATGCAGTTGCAGGGGGATTTGGGCAGCAAGTTCAGACAATCGCTGGACGGATTTTCCATCCAGCCTTATTTCCAGCCTCCCCTGTCTTCGCTCCATGCCGACGGGTATGGAGCGACCGCTGCCTTCCGATAATCTACCCAATATCCGAAAACCCGTTGCTCCATGCTGTACGAGTCGGTCCACCCTGTTGGTCCGAAACGAGCGTGCCCGTCCCAGAAAACAGATCGCCTCAAGCAAACTTGTTTTGCCTGCTGCGTTGGCACCCGTTATCAGGTTTAATCCTTGTGAAGGTTCCAGCTCAGTTGTTTCGATATTCCGGAAATGCTGAATACCCAGTCGGATCAAGCTCATGGATTGGTTGCTCGGGGAGCCGTCAATACAAGGACCTACACTTGCTAGCCCGCATTTCTCACCAGTCGGCGCGACGATCGCAAAGCAGATTTGTTTTCACAAGGGATTTTCTGACTGAGCGGAATACCCGTGTGTATTTCCGAGGGAAGAAAATCCCTTGTGGGAACAAGGATCAAGCGAGATCGTGTCGATCTGGTGAGAAATCCAGGCCAGGGGCGCAATGACGTTCGGTCACTACAGCCGCATTGGCATGACAACATAGCGGCATTGATTTGAGCCAGGTTCCTCTATGAGACAACTGCTATTGGCATCGTGGAGTACAACCTCGACATGATCCCCGGATAAAGCGGAAAGCGCATCCAGCAGGTAGGTGACATTGAAACCGATTTCCAGCGAATCCCCGTTGTAGTCGATCTCGAATTCTTCTTCCGCCTCTTCTTGTTCTGGGTTATGTGCTTGTATTTTAAGTAATTTATTGGAAATGCCCAGGCGAATTCCACGGTATTTCTCATTGGATAGTATGGAGGTACGTAATAGTGCCTGTCGCATTTTTTCCCGGTCGGCGAGCACGCGCTTATCCCCGTCCTTTGGTATGACCCGCTGATAATCCGGGAAACGTCCATCAATCAGCTTGGAGGTGAAGCGGATCACCGGTGTGGTGACGCGTATGTGATTAGAGCCAATTTCGATATTGACCGGGTCATCAGACTCCACGAGTAAACGGTGCAGCTCCTGAACACCCTTGCGAGGTATGATTATCTGTTGTTCTTCGCTCTCTCCGGTCTCCGACTCGAATTCACAGAGTGCCAGGCGATGGCCATCAGTTGCGACTGCCCTCAATACACTCTTCCCTGTCTCAAGCATCAGGCCGTTCAGATAATAGCGAACATCCTGCTGTGCCATGGCGAAGATGGTACGGTCAATCAGTGTCTTCAGCGTAGCTTGTGATACTGAAAATTCTTTTGCCTGACTGATTTTCTCAACGGCAGGAAAATCACTGGCGGGCAGTGTTGAAAGTTGAAAGCGGCTCTTGCCGGATTGAATCCGTGCGCGCTCCTTGCTGACGGTAATTTCGATAGTTGCAGTCTCCGGCAGGGTTCTGCAGATATCCAGTATCTTTCTCGCCGGTATGGTGATCTTGCCGGGTGTTTCCACTTTTGCTGCGATCCGGGTCTGCAGCTCGACTTCAAGGTCTGTTGCTGTGAAGGTAATTCCCTTCTCGTCAGCATCAAGCAGAATATTCCCCAGTACAGGCAATGTCTGGCGACGCTCCACGACTCCGATAACCTGTTGCAGTGGAGTGAGTAATTCTTCTCGCTGAATACTAAGTTTCATTTCTGTTTAATAAATATATTAAGTTAATTAAAAGATAACTGTTACTATTATTAAGCTTGGTGATATGTGTTGAAAACTACTATTTTTCCAAACTTTTCCTTAAGTTGCAGTATGCACAGACATACGGAAAAATAGTAGCAAGGCTGTTGACCGCTTGTGGATATTTCTGGATAAAAATCTCCTGTTTTGAATGCGCACAGGATATACACATCATGAGGTCAGGGTTCTCAACAGGTTGCAATAGTCTTCGTTGATCCGGTTATCGCTTTCCTTTAATTCCGCGATCTTTCTGCAGGCATGCAAGACCGTGGTGTGGTCGCGTCCACCAAAGGCATCACCAATCTCCGGCAGGCTGTGTGTAGTCAGTTCCTTTGCGAGCGCCATCGCTATCTGGCGGGGCCGGGTAATGGACCGACTGCGCTTTGCGGAGAGTAGATCGGATGCGCGGATCTTGTAATATTCCACGACCGTCTTCTGAATATTCTCGATTGAGACCAGCTTGTCCTGCAGGGCTAGCAGATCCCGCAAGGCTTCCTTGGTGAATTCCAGTGTGATTGGCCTTCCCGTAAAACGCGAGCTGGCGATCACCCTTCGCAGCGCGCCTTCCAGTTCCCGGATATTGGACTGGATTCGCTTGGCAATGAAAAAGGCAACCTCATCCGGCACATCCACCTGTGTCTGGTTGGCCTTGTTCATCAGGATAGCCACCCGGGTTTCCAGTTCCGCAGGTTCAATTGCCGCCGTCAAACCCCAGCCAAACCGTGATTTCAGCCGCTCCTCCAGTCCATTGACTTCCTTGGGATAGCGATCGCAGGTAAGAATGACCTGTTGCTGACCTTCCAGCAAGGCATTGAAAGTATGAAAAAATTCTTCCTGTGAGCGTTCCTTTCCGGCAAAAAACTGTATATCGTCGATGAGTAATGCATCCACGGTTCGATAGTAGCGCTTGAATTCGTTAATGGCATTGTGCTGGAGGGCCTTGACCATGTCGGCAACAAACCGTTCGGAATGCAGATAAACGACCCGGGCAGCCTGATTGCAAGAAATGATCATGTTACCGACAGCGTGCATGAGATGGGTCTTGCCGAGACCGACACCCCCGTAGATAAAAAGCGGGTTGTAGGCACCACCCGGATTTTCGGCAACCTGTATGGAAGCGGCCCGTGCCAGTTGATTGGATTTTCCACCCACGAAGGTTTCAAAGGTGAATTCCTGATTGAGCGTGCTGTTATCAGGAATTTCAACGGGACTTTTCGTCACCTCGCTTCTGATGGGGGCCGGTTCACTACTCCTTGTCTGTTCAACCCGTTTGCTGGTACCTATGTCCAGCTGAATACTGGGGGCCGAGTCACTGCCTACATCCGTTACTACACGGGTGATGACATCGATGTGGTGATTTTTTATCCAGTCCAGAACGAAGCGGTTCGGTGCCAGCAGTCGCAGCTGGTCGGCTGACTCGATTGCATGCAGGGGGCGTATCCAGGTATTGAATTGCTGGGCGGGAAGTTCATTTTCCAGACGATCCAGGCACTTCTGCCAGAGCGATACTACCACTAGGCGCTACCTCTGTCTCTTATACACATCTCCGAGCCCACGAGACAATGACTG
>JARFQV010000124.1 GCA_029287615.1 Pseudomonadota bacterium
GATCTTCAGGAGACGGTACCTAACGACGCTGGCAGTTCAAGGAAGTTGCCGGATGAGGAAGAAGTACCTGATATGTATGCAGACCTGGATCAGGATCTGCTCGAGATATTCATGGAGGAAGGAAAGGAAATCCTTGATCAAAGCGAGGAAGTACTGCAGCAATGGAGATCCTCGCCGGATAATATGGAGTTGATGACTGAATACCAGCGCCAGTTGCATACCCTGAAGGGCGGTGCACGAATGGTAGGTATCGAGATGATTGGTAATCTCAGTCACAGCCTCGAGACTCTTGTGACAAATCTGGTTAATGATCAGGTGGTTCCAGGAAAGCAGGAATTTGATGTTCTGATCGATGCGCAGGACAAATTGACAAGAATGCTTGAGCGGGTTTACGCACGGGAACCAATCAGTAGTGCGGATGACCTCGTTGGGAGCGTCGAATCTATCAATCAGCCAGCAATAGATGCTCAGCCAGCAGATCTTGTCACTGACACTGAACAAGGCACGGAATCCATTGAAGAAGTCGAGACCGTACCGGTAGTAGAGCATGCAGTGGAAAATACAGAACCATTGGCACCTGAAACAGGAATCAACACTGAATCAGGCAGTGAGGGTGAGGACCGGGATACTGATAGAGTTGTTGTGCCTGATGGACCACGAGAGAAGGTACCGGATCTCGTGCCGCCACAGGAAGAGGCGGATCAAGGCGAACAGAAAAAGCAGGAGCAAGTTCGAGTCAGATCCGGTTTACTTGACGATTTGGTGAATTATTCCGGTGAGATAAATATCTATCGTTCCCGTATGGAACAGCAGGTGGGGGCCTTCCGGTTCAATCTGGTTGAACTGGAGAATACTGTGAATCGCCTTCGGGACCAGCTTAGAAATCTGCAAATCGAGACTGATACGCAAATACTGTTCCGGTATGACGAGGTCGAGGATAGGCATGAGGAAAATTTCGACCCGCTCGAAATGGATCGATATTCGAACATGCAGCAGCTATCGCGCTCACTGATCGAAAGCGTTAGCGATCTCGCAAGTATTCATGGTTTGCTTGGAAATATCACTCGTGAATCGGAAACCCTGCTATTACAGCAATCCAGGGTTAATACTGAATTGCATGAAGGACTTATGCACACACGCATGCTTCCATTCGGAGGCTTGGCACCTCGCCTGCGTCGTGTGGTTAGACAAACCTGCAATGATCTGGGTAAAAAGGCCGAGTTGCTTATCGAGGGAGCAGATGCCGAGATAGATCGTACCGTTATTGATCGAATTATCGCACCGCTCGAGCACATGCTCAGAAATGCATTATCACACGGAATCGAGGCTCCGGAGGAGAGGCTGGCAGCTGGCAAGCCAGATGAGGGAATAATAAAGATCGAGCTTTACAGGGAAGGATCTGAGGTTGTGATAAGGCTATCGGATGATGGCGCCGGCATTGATCACGAAAGCGTGCGAAAAAAGGCAATAGAGCGCGGCCTTATGTTTGAAGATGCTTCTCTGTCAGATAATGACATTCTTCAGTTTATTCTTGAAACCGGATTCAGTACTGCCAAGGAAGTTACGCAGGTATCGGGGCGTGGTGTAGGAATGGATGTCGTTAACAGTGAGGTCAAGCAGCTTGGTGGATCCCTGCATATCGATTCACGAACGGCTGAGGGCAGCGTTTTTACGATCCGTCTGCCATTTACCCTCTCCATTACTCAGGCCTTGCTGGTCAAGGCAGGAGAGGAAACATATTGTATTCCGCTTGCCAGTATCGAAGGTGTTGTAAGGTTACCAGCCAGCGATATTGCTGCATTTTACGCAGACAGTAATTTGATGTACGAGTACGCAGGCTATGAATACAAACTTATGAATCTGGGTGTATTGCTGGGACATGGAACGCCGATGGATGTCGATAGCGGCAATCGTATTCCGGTTCTTCTTTACCGATCCGGTGAAAAGAGAATCGCCCTGCATGTTGATGAACTGATTGGCAACAGGGAAATAGTTGTAAAATCGGTTGGAAAGCAACTCAGTACAGTACAATGTGTGTCAGGAGCCACCATCCTGGGTGATGGCAGGGTATCGATGATCCTTGATATACCAGCTTTGGCACGCACAGCTTTACAGAGTGAACCAGTTAAGGCGGTTGATTCTGCTGATGATTCCAGCAGAAAACTGTCTATCATGGTTGTCGATGACTCGATCACGGTAAGAAGGGTTACAACAAGGTTGCTGGAAAGGAATGGTATCAATGTAATCACGGCAAAGGACGGGGTTGAGGCACTCGCGCAGCTTCAGGAATCAATTCCGGATATCATGCTACTGGATATCGAAATGCCCAGGATGGATGGGTTCGAGCTGGCAACTCATATGCGTAATGACCGCAGACTCATGCATATCCCGGTAATCATGATTACATCGCGCATGGGCTACAAGCACAAGCAGCGGGCAATGGAGATAGGGGTTGACCGATATCTTGGAAAGCCCTATCAGGAGCATGATCTATTGGACAATATCTATCGTCTCCTGGAAGAAGAGCAGGTCTAGCAAGATGTGTGGTGAGTCCGGAAGCAGATATGATTTGTTCGATGTGCTTGCCAGGGCTGAGCGGAAGGGTGGAAGATGTGAGCACATACACCACATGGTTATCACCGGCTTGGATAGTCCGCAGGTGTGCGGTCAGGAAGGATCATGCGCGTAGGTATACTCGCTGATAAATACAGGGATCGTGATTCCCTGTTCAGCATGCTGAGGGCGAGTGATATAGAAATCACGGGCATACAGACAACAAGAACTTTTCTTACCAGCGATAGTGAAACCACGCCCGACGCCTATCTGGTAGAAATCCCTGGTTCAATATCCAGTCTCTATCTGCGCAGGCTGGTCAGCAGGTCGCATGTTCCCTTTCTTATCATGCAAGATGCAGAAAAAAATCCGGAAATCCGGAACCATCGTCTTGTAGAGAAACTGAAGGGAATGATTGCTGCTCAGGACAGGCAGGCATTGAATGTCCCGATTCGTACATCCCGGTCGTGCAATGCGGCGGAAAGTAACCCGGTATTGACAAGACCCCTGTCTGCCAATGATGTTGCTACCAGGAACCTGTGGGTACTGGGTGCATCAATCGGAGGACCGCTGGCACTGGCCAGATTTCTGTCCGGAATCCCGGATGATTTGCAGATTGCATTTATACTCGTGCAGCAAATTGATCATCTGTTTCTGGAAATGTTTGTCAAGCAGCTTGATGACGCTACGAGCCTGCCAGTCAAGCTGGCTGTAAATGGACAGTACCCGTCGTGCGGTACGGTGCTCGTCGTTGGTAACAGGGATCGATTCAGTATTGGCCAGGATGGCAGGATCAGTATCTCACCCAGGGCATGCAGCAGAAAGTCAGGCACCTGTCTTGATGAGGTAATTGAGGAGGTTGCAGAATATTCCGAGGAACGAGCAGGTGTCATAATATTCAGTGGTTCAGGGGATGATGGTGTGCGTGGCAGTCATGCCATTTCCCGCAAGGGTGGTAATGTCTGGGTCCAGAGTATTGATAGCTGTGTTATTGGTGGTATGCCGGGTAATGTTCACCGTGCAGGTATTGCCGGTTTCTCAGGGACGCCGGAAAGGCTTGCTGACCACCTCGTTGAACTCTGCGGAAGCAATCATTGAAGATCTGGCGCGAACACGCTGTTGCAACGGCTGCACTGACGGATTCCGATTGATGCGGCGGTAAATGATCCTCGATACCGGGAATTCATTTTTTATAAGGAAGTGGTTTTAGAGTGTAATCAGGACGGCCCTGATTACGGGAGTACATCCAATGAATACTCATGATGATACAGTGCGCACCATGTGGATACCGCTTCGTGGTGTAAATATACTGATACCCAACATGGCAGTAGCCGAAATCACTCATTACAGGATTCCCGAGCCGCATGACGGTCTCCCGGACTGGATTTTGGGAACGATCTCATGGCGAGGGTGTTCGATACCCATAATATCATTTGAGGCATTGTGCGGCATGCCGGTACCGGTTGTTTCGGCATCGTCCAAAATTACGGTATTGAACAGTGTATTGCCTGGCAGTCAGATGCCGTTCTACGGTCTCGTCAGTGGTGATATTCCACGGCTTGTTCGTGTGGACAGGACAATGATTAATGATGCGCTGGAGGCTGATGAGGAAGATCATGCGCATGGCATGTTGTGTCGGGTGCTTGTTCAGGGGCAGGAAGCCATCATTCCGGATCCTGCTCAGTTGCAGTCATTACTTGGCAAGTACTGGGGTAAGGCAGCCTGAGCTACAAGCCGGCTGGCCATGAAAACCAGTAAGCTGGGTGGCTGGAATCGCCCTTCCCCGGATGTCAGTTTAAATCTCCCCACAGGAACTGGATACAGGAAATCGCTGTAATCGATGCGGTCTCGGTTCGCAGGATGCGTTTTCCAAGGCGGATACTGCTGAAACCAGCCTGTGCAAGACGAGTTTTTTCCCCATCGCTTAATCCTCCTTCCGGACCGGTCAGTAATATGATATTGCGCTCGGGTGTATTGATTTCTGACAGGCTCAGTCCAGCATCCGGATCCAGTACGAGTTTTGTATCCGCAGGTATGCATGTATGTAGCCATTCCTGCAATCCCACTGGATAGGAAATCTCTGGAATCCGGTTTCGGCCGCATTGTTCACACGCATTGATTATGATTCCTCTCCAGTGCTGCATCCGTCTCTCCAGACGTTTTCCATCCAGCCGGAGGGTGCTGCGGTCTGTCCATACGGGTATTATTTTATTGACTCCGAGTTCAATTGATTTTTGCAATACAAGATCCATGCGGTTGCCGCGGGCGATACCCTGACAAAGGGTAATAGAAATACCGGATTCCCTGCTGATTGCGCTACCGCGTCCAACTACCGCGCTGGCCCCGTCGCGGCTTATCTGATTCAGATAAGCCTCGTATTCACCATTTCTGCCATTAAATAGCCGTACTGGATCGCCGCTCCGCAGTCGCAGTACGCGTGAAACATGATGGGTTGCCCTGTCGTCCAGATGAACTGTGTCTCCGTCGGACAGGTCCAGATCTACGAACAGACGCGGTATCCGCATATGCCCGCCTTTTGCCTGCTTGAGCGTGTGTACATGTAGTTCGGTAGCATGACGTACTCAGTATATACCGTCTCCCCGTCATGGGTCCGATATCAGATGCTGCAGGTATGAAACTATCCTGTGGACGAGTCGGGGAAAGTGGTCTTCAGGGTCCGGTCCCGCTTGAAATTCCGAGGTTTTTCCAGATCGCCATGGAGGGTTCCGCCCTGTTCATGGTGTAGAAGTGCAATCCGGGTGCACCATTGTCGAGGAGTGCCTGGCACAGCTCGGTCACAACGTCCTCGCCAAAGGCGCGTATTGATGCAATATCGTCGCCAAAGCCTTCCAGGCGCTTGCGTATCCAGCGAGGTATTTCTGCGCCGCAGGCGTCCGAGAATCTTGCCAGTTGTGATGAATTCGTGATTGGCATAATCCCCGGTACTACAGCGATATCAAGGCCCGCTTGTTCACAGCGCCCGACGAATCTGAAGTAGGCATACGGATTATAGAAATACTGTGTTATTGCGCTGTTCGCCCCTGACCTTGCCTTGCGGATGAAGTTTTCAAGGTCCTGGTCAGGGTTTTGTGCCTGTGGATGATATTCGGGATAGGCGGCGACCTCTATATGAAAGTGGTCACCGGTTTCGCTGCGGATGAATTCAACCAGTTCATTGGCATGAATGAAATCACCGGCCTCACCCATGCCGGAGGGCATATCGCCGCGCAGGGCAACGATGTGATGGATTCCGCTGGACTGGTATGTCTGCAGGATTTGACGAATATTCTCTCTCGTCGAGCCAATACATGACAGATGGGGTGCAACCTCGATATCGCACTTCGACTGTATATCCGCGACAGTCTCGAAGGTGCGATCCTGCGTTGATCCCCCGGCACCGAAGGTAACCGAAAAAAAACGGGGCTTGAGCCCGGACAGGGTATCGCGGGTTCTGGAAAGGTTCTGGATGCCCTTTTCCGTCTTGGGCGGAAAAAATTCAAAACTGTAGACCCTGGGATACTGTTTTTGCGAGTCCACGTTGCCAGTCAGTATCGATAATATTCCGGCTTGTAGGGCCCGTCCACAGGCACCTTGATGTATTCAGCCTGTTCTTTCGAGAGACGGGTGATTCTGGCATCCAGTTGGCCCAGGTGCAGTTTTGCAACCTTTTCATCCAGGTGCTTGGGTAACATATAGACCTTTTTTTCGTATGAGTCTGATCGTTCCCAGAGTTCGATCTGCGCAATCACCTGGTTGGTGAAGGACGCAGACATCACAAAACTCGGATGTCCGGTTGCACAACCCAGATTTACAAGACGACCTTCCGCCAGGACAATAATCTTTTTGCCATCGGGAAACACGATGTGGTCTACCTGTGGCTTGATATTCTCCCATGTATACTTGCGCAGGCTTGCGATATCGATTTCCGAGTCGAAGTGCCCGATGTTGCACACAATAGCCTCGTTTTTCATCGACATCATGTGGTCGTGCGTAATGACATTGATGTTCCCGGTTGCGGTCACGAATATGTCCGCAAGCTGGCAGGCTTCTTCCATCGTAACGACACGGTAACCTTCCATGGCGGCCTGCAGTGCACAAATCGGGTCGATTTCGGAAATCCAGACTGTGGCTCCGAGCCCGCGGAGTGATTGCGCGCAGCCCTTGCCTACATCGCCGTATCCCAGCACCATGCAAGTCTTTCCTGCAATCATGACATCAGTGGCGCGCTTTATGCCATCCACGAGTGATTCACGGCATCCGTACAGGTTATCGAATTTGCTCTTGGTAACCGAGTCATTCACATTGAATGCAGGAACCTTGAGGCTGCCTTCCTGCATCATTTCGTACAGGCGGTGTACCCCGGTGGTGGTTTCCTCCGACAAGCCACGGATTTCATCCATAAGTTCCGGGTATTTTTCATGCATGACCTGTGTCAGATCACCGCCATCGTCCAGTATGAGGTTGGGTCTCCAGTTACCCGGGCCGAAAATTGTCTGGTCAATACACCACCAGAATTCCTCCTCGCTTTCACCTTTCCATGCAAAAACCGGGGTACCACTTGCCGCAATAGCGGCAGCTGCATGGTCCTGCGTGGAAAAGATATTGCAGGATGACCAGCGTACCTCCGCTCCCAGTTCAACAAGCGTTTCAATCAATACAGCCGTCTGGATGGTCATGTGCAGGCAGCCGGCAATTCGTGCACCCTTGAGTGGCTGCTTGCCCTGGTATTCCTCGCGCAATGCCATCAGGCCAGGCATCTCGCTCTCGGCGATCCCTATTTCCTTGCGCCCCCAGTCGGCGAGGCTGATATCGGCTACTTTGTAATCAGGTGTGATGTTTTCAACGGGTTGGCTGCTCATAATAAGTCCTTGTCCTGGCTGGTTACTGGCCTGGAATTAAAGTCCGGCGGCCTCGCGCAGGCTGTCCGCCTTGTCTGTTTGTTCCCAGGGGAACTGTTCGTCCTCGCGACCGAAATGTCCGTACGCGGCGGTCTTTCTGTAGATTGGTTGCAGCAGGTCCAGCATGGCAACCATGCCTTGTGGCTTGAGATCAAAATGATCGCGCACCAGCTGCACAAGCCGTGCTTCCTCTATCTTGCCAGTACCAAAGGTGTTGATGCTGATCGAGGTCGGTTCTGCCACGCCAATGGCATAGGATACCTGTAATTCACATCGCTCTGCGATTCCGGCGGCCACGATATTCTTGGCGACATAACGGCCGGTATAGGCCGCTGAGCGGTCTACCTTGGACGGGTCCTTGCCCGAGAATGCACCGCCTCCGTGGCGTGCCATTCCGCCATAGGTGTCAACGATAATCTTTCGTCCGGTTAATCCGCAGTCGCCCACCGGACCCCCGATGACAAAACGTCCGGTTGGGTTGATGTAATAGCGGGTTTCCTTCGAAAGCCAGCCTTCCGGGAGCACCGGCTTGATAATTTCGTCCATCACTGCTTCATGAATAGCCTTCTGGGATAGGTCGGGGCTGTGCTGTGTGGACAGCACAACCGCATCGATGCCAACCGGTTTGCCGCCCATGTAGCGGAAGGTAACCTGGCTCTTGGCATCCGGTCGCAACCATGGCAGGGTCCCGTTCTTGCGGACCTCGGCCTGTCGTTTGACCAGACGGTGGGCATAGGTAATTGGAGCCGGCATCAGGACTTCGGTTTCATTCGCGGCAAATCCGAACATCAGTCCCTGGTCACCTGCGCCCTGCTCGTGATCCTCGGTCTTGTCGACACCGATTGCGATGTCGGGTGATTGCTTGCCAACCGCGTTCAGTACGGCACAGGATTCCCAGTCGAAGCCCATTTCGGAACTGTTGTAACCGATATCCTTCACGGTATCGCGTACCACGGCTTCCATGTCGACCCATGCGGAGGTAGTGATTTCTCCCGCAATGAGTACCATACCGGTCTTTACCAGTGTCTCGCAGGCTACGCGGGCATCCTTGTCCTGATCCAGGATTCCGTCCAGTAAAGCATCCGAAATCTGGTCTGCAACCTTGTCAGGATGGCCTTCGGAGACCGATTCAGAGGTAAACAGGAATGTTTCTGCCATGATTGTCCCAACTATCTGCTCGTTTAACAGGTTAGTGTAACCGGAATCGATAAACCGCTCCAGTCATTATGACAATCGATTTACCATGACCGCCTTGTCCGGAGTATGATAATGCCACTCTGTGAAGCCGCGAAGCACGCATACCCTGATTTGTGTGGAGAATTTGCCTGCAAACCCGGGCAGATCGTGCCAGTCCGGTCAGGAATTGGATGGGTAGATGAAACATCTACACCGAACGATAAGGGTTGTTGCATACTATATTATCAGGAGAGCTTGATATGGTAAGTCTGGAAACCCCCGTTTGTGATTTTGACCAACCGGCAATCGATTTTTCCTTGCCTGGCGTGGACGGTAA
>JARFQV010000152.1 GCA_029287615.1 Pseudomonadota bacterium
CCACCCGTAGGCATGCGAGCGCGAGGCCGGGTTCCCGTACTCCCCCGTGCGCGTCAAACAGGCGCACATCTTCTCCGCAACCCGCTCGTCTACCGGCGTCGTCGCCGAATAATCCAGATAGATCGGTAAGTCCTGACTCATACGATTCACCATAACCAGATGCGTTACATCCGGGTAGCTTCATAAAAAATTAGTCCCGCCAGTATGCAGCGTCGAGTACGCACTGCAATGACAGCGTATATCCCTCTTCAGGAGCAGCGCGGCAATCTTCCGGGCGTAACCAGGTCCAGGTGTGTTCAGGAACCAGACGGAACTGAATCGAGGCGGATATGCTCCTGCATCCGGGAATCCTGCCGCCTGGCAATCTGGCGGAGTTCAACCTGGCTGATCAGATCAGCCAGAGTGATCCTGTTGAGAAAAAGGTGGATCTGGTCGCTTAGCTCGTTCCACAGATCATGTGTCAGGCAGCGATGGCCTGCATTGCAATTGCTCATACCACCGCACCGGGTTGCATCCACACTTTCGTTCACGGCAGCGACCACATCGGCAACGGCAATTTCAGCGGCAGACTTGTTCAGCGAATAACCACCTCCGGGACCCCGGGTACTGCGAACCAGACCCTGTTTGCGCAGGCGCGTAAACAGCTGCTCCAGGTAGGACTGGGAGATACCCTGCCGCCGGGATATGTTGGCCAGCGTCACCGGACCACTCCTGGCATGCAGTGTCAGATCCAGCATCGCGGTAACAGCATACCTGCCTTTGCTCGTCAGTTTCACGGATATAACACCATCTGTTGCCTTATAGCCTGTATAAGTTGACATACCCGACCATTTCAGTCAAGTATTATCCGTACTTTTGCCCGGCGCATCCTCCGCTATAATCGCCGCGGCCCTCTCCCCATCACCATCGGTATCACTCTGGGTCGCGCTGACCAGCTCGCTGGAATCCAGGTCAGGAAGGTTCAGATCCTCTATTTCAGCACCCAAGGCCCTGAGACCCTTGCACATTTCTTCCAGCCTCGCATCCATGACATGGATGTGATCGAGCATCCCGTTGATCGCCGTGGCAACCGGATCGGGCATATCACGGGTCGATCCGTAGGCGTCGAAGCCCATTTTACTGGCAATTTTCTGGCGCCGCTCGTCAAGCTCGGTTTTGACGCTGACCACACGTCCGGGAACACCCACCACGGTGGATTTCTGGGGAATATCCTTGAGTACGACGGCATTGGAACCGATTCGCACATCATCGCCAATATAGATCGGACCCAATACCTTGGCCCCCGCCCCGATCACCACGTTGCTGCCCAGCGTCGGGTGACGCTTTCCCTTCTCCCAGGTGGTTCCGCCCAGCGTCACGCCGTGATAGAGGGTACAGTCATCGCCGATCTCGGTCGTCTCGCCGATAACCACCCCCATACCGTGATCGATAAAAAAGCGTCTTCCGATCGTTGCACCCGGATGAATTTCTATACCGGTAAGCCAGCGGGCAAGTCCGGAGAGGATTCGTGCCAGCCATTTGAGTCCATGCCCCCATAACCAATGGGTGGCACGATGGGCCAGCACGGCATGGATGCCGGGATAGGTGGTCAGGATCTCGAAAGAGTTCCGCGCCGCCGGATCTCGCTCAAAGACAACGCGGATATCTTCACGAAGATTATCAAACATGGCTATGGTCGCAGCTGGATAATACTGGCTTGGTAATGAGCGAGGGAGAACCTGACTTTATGACTGGGTTATTATAACGTCATCATACCGTAATGGAACAGACCGGACGTTACCCGCCTGTGTTGATCTACGAACTGTGTTGATCTGCCACCGTTATTGAGCCGGTGTTGGCACCTTGTGCCGTAACGGGAAAATACATCATCTGAACAACGGATAACCGGATCCGGGGATTCCCTCCCCATTCATGCGGGGTAAACAAATGGCCACGGTACGTATCCGCGCAATGGATGATAAAGATAACGGCGATTTGCTGCTGAATCCCCACCATGGACAATGGATAGCCGCGGGATGTGTGTTCATGGAAACCGGTTCGGATCCCGCTTCCGTTGTGCCGCTCCCAGGATTCCACGCAGGATATTAACCTCGTTTGCATCCGGCTGAGCCCGGTTGAACAGACGCCGCAGCCGACGCATGAGCTGTCGGGGATTGTCTGGATTGAGAAAATCAAGTTCAATCAGGGTTTGCTCCAGGTGCCCATACAGCCGCTCCATTTCCGCACCGTCCGCCGGCAAGCGACGGTCTTGCGCGACAAGCTGGCCGGTACCCTTTGCAGACAGAGCCGCCATGTGGATCTCATAGGCAATCAACTGGACAGCAGCAGCCAGATTCAGAGACGGGTACTCCGGATTCGCGGGTACATGGACCAGGTGATGACAGCGGTCAAGCTCCTGATTGCTCAGGCCGGATTGTTCCCTGCCGAATACAACCGCAACCCGCCCCGACTCGCTCTCCTGCCATACCCTGATACCGCAGTCGCGCGGTCCGAATGCAGGGCACGGTATGCTTCGCAGTCGCGCGCTGGCGCCGATCACGAGGTGGCAGTCCGCGATCGCCTTATCCAGTCCGCTACATACCCTGGCATTCGCCAGAAGATCATCTGCACCGGACGCCCTGGCCGTTGCCTCGGCGCTGGGATACCCATGCGGATCTACCAGCCACAGACTGTCGAGGCACATGGTCTTCATGGCACGGGCTGCCGCTCCGATGTTCCCCGGATGACTTGTATTAATCAGTACGATACGGATGTTCGAATACATATCAGTCTGGAATCACAGGAAAACCGGGGCAGTGACTGCCGCTGAACTGGATCGGATATCCCTGCAATCACACCCGGTCACGACCTTTCCATGGGAAAGGCCATCGATTCGGCAATGTTTCTGACCCCGGCAGCGATCATCAGCAACCGGTCCACACCCAGCGCCACTCCGGCGCAATCCGGCAAACCATGTGCAAGCGCATCAATCAGACAGGTATCGATCGGCAGCACTTGTCTGCCAGCGCATCTGCGTTGCCTGTTTTCTTCCTCGAATCTCCTGCGCTGCTCTACAGCGTCCGCCAGTTCATGAAAGCCATTGGCGAGTTCGATGCCATGCAAGAAGACCTCGAATCTTTCGGCAACACGCTCATCCGTCTCGCTGATCCTGGCGAGGGCGGCCTGGCTGGCGGGATAATCATGAACAAACACGATACCCTCTTGTAATTGTGGTTGCACAACATGGGTCATCAGCAGGTCCAGCCAGGGATCGGGATTGTCACCCGGCATTGCCTGCGGAGATGTGATGCCATGCCCTTTCAGACATTCGGAAAGTTCATTGACCGTGGCAGACAGCGGGTCCACTCCGGCAAGAGTCAGAAAAAGCTCCTGATAGCTCCATCGACTGACTGTCAGGGGGTCGGTCATTCCATCCAGAACCTCCTGCAGCATTTCACCTACCTCTTGCATCAACCGGTAATGGTCGTAACCAACCCGGTACCATTCCAGCAGTGTGAACTCCGGATTGTGAAAACGGCCCGATTCATCCCTCCGGAAAACCCTGCAGATCTGGTAGATCGATCCAGAACCGGCAGCCAGGAGGCGTTTCATCGGGAATTCAGGAGAACTGTGCAGGTATAATCGTGCGCCCGCAGCAGTCTCGGCAGAGATCGTCGAAAAGGATTCGATTGCCGGGTCAGTCGTCGCCCGGACTGAAAGCACCGGTGTTTCAACCTCGAGCAAACCACGGCGGGAAAACCAGGCACGGATCCTTGTGATCAGTTCCGCCCGCAGCCTGAGCGTGCGCAGGCTGGCTGCAGGCTTCCAGTCCGGCGTGCTCATCCACACCTGGTTACACCGGCCATCGACCTGCCCGGCGCTGGTTTCCTGATCTACGTTCACCGGGCGCCGTGCCAAGAAAGGACTTACTCCTTGGCACGCCCGACATACTCGCCGGTTCGTGTATCGACCTTGATCAGCTCACCGATATCGACAAATAAAGGCACCCGAACCACGGCCCCCGTTTCCAGCGTGGCGGGTTTACCGCCCCCCCCGGAGGTATCACCACGTACACCGGGGTCGGTTTCAGTGACCTTCAATATCACGAAGTTGGGAGGCGAGACCAGCAATGGCGTGCCATTCCAGAGCGTGATTTCGCAGAGATCCTGTTCCTTCAGCCACTTGGCGCTCTCCCCCACGGCTTTCTCATCTGCCGCATACTGTTCGAAGCTATCAGGCGTCATAAAGTGCCAGAACTCGCCATCGTTATACAGATACTGCATATCCACTTCCACCACGTCAGCGGACTCCACCGATTCACCCGACTTGAAAGTCCGGTCCACTACCCGCCCGGTCTTCAGGTTGCGTATCTTTACCCGGTTGAATGCCTGACCCTTGCCGGGCTTGACAAACTCGTTTTCAATAATGGCGCAGGGATCACCATCGATCATGATCTTCAATCCACCCCTGAATTCATTAGTAGAATAGCTAGCCATAATGTTATCTCGTTTCCGGTCATCGTTTCATTCAGCGTGTATGATAGCGCGATGACCACTATTCGCATATGGCAGGAACGGATATAGGGCGTGATTGGCTGCATCGTTTCGCTCCGGCCGCTGAATTGACCATCAACCGTAATCGAGCGATATAACGGACCGGTATGGCGGGGAATACCCCCTGCAGAATGATCGATACACTCGCGGTCCGGATACCTTTCGGCTTCCATACGGTGCAACCATAACGGGATGACACACTGAATCATGAAGGCTGAACTGCGGCGCAGGCCGTTGTGGCAAACCGAACTGGCGAATTCAGTGACTTCTCCCGCCGAGTTGCTGCGGATGCTGGACCTGGACCCCGAACAAATTGCAGGCGACGACATCCGGGGGAATTTCCCGTTACGGGTACCTCGTGGTTATGTCCGCCGGATGGCGCGCGGCGACATAAATGACCCGCTACTCCGTCAGGTCCTTCCCGTTCGGGAAGAGACTGTGCAGACACCGGGATTTGGCCCGGATCCCTTGCAGGAGCTGAAGAACATGCCCGAGCCCGGTCTGCTTCACAAGTACCATGGACGGGCCCTGCTGACGGTTACCGGAGCCTGCGCCATCCACTGCCGATACTGTTTTCGCCGCCATTTCCCGTACAGCGAAGCCAATCCCGGGGCGGGTGACTGGCAGTCCGTCATACGTTATCTCTGCCGCCATACTGATATTAATGAATTGATATTGAGCGGTGGCGATCCCCTTTCGCTGAGCAACCAGCGCCTTGTCCGTTTCAGTGAACAGCTCGGTGAGATCCCGCACCTGCAGATCCTGCGTATACACACCCGCATGCCGGTGGTATTACCCGAACGTATCGAGCAGCACTTGCTCGAATGGCTGGATCATCTGCGGCTGAAAGCGGTCGTTGTCATCCATTGTAATCACGCCAATGAAATCAATGATGAGGTTGCCGATGCCCTTTCCAGACTGGCGAATGCAGGCGCCACCCTCCTCAACCAGTCCGTTCTGCTCAAGGGAATCAACGATACAGGGACTGACCTCGCCCGGCTCAGCGAGGTACTCTTTGCCACAGGCGTACTACCCTACTACCTGCATCAGCTGGACCACGTGGCGGGTGCTGCCCACCTCGAGGTTGATGATCGGACTGCCTGCACCCTGATGGATGAACTGCATGCAGTGCTACCCGGCTACCTCGTTCCCCGGCTGGTCCGGGAGGAACCGGGAAAGCCGGGAAAAACCCTGTTATGGCCAACTGCCCGGTGACAAAACCGGTGCCCGGCTAGCCCGCATTCGCATTTCCTGATGCAGCCCAGCACCCACCCGGCACTGGCGCCGCCTTGTCTTGCAAACTAATAACCACCGTCGTAACCATCTTCCATTACATTGCAGGCCCCGGTTCAGATTCCGTCCATCAGGCCGAAATATCATCAATTACAATTGTATTTTCCGGATCCTGCAACGTAGCAATGCTTTTGTAACAGACTCTTACGGAAACGCCAGGGCACCAGTACATGAAACTACACCTGCCTGACAAGAAACCCGACCAAGGCAAGTTCAGTATTCATTCCTCCGCATTACAGGAGTGGATGGAGTCCCTGCCACTGATTGACCTGGAGAGATCCACCCGGCAAATCATAGACGCCCTGGATG
>JARFQV010000220.1 GCA_029287615.1 Pseudomonadota bacterium
ATCAACAACTAACCAGAAGGAGACTTTTCTGGTGTCGTCATCAGGCGACAATGTGCTGCGCTGTGTTGGCTGAATGGCAGAGATAACGGAGCTTGATGATTTATAACTAACAGAAAAATAGGAAATAAAAACATACCGGAATATTAATTGCATGCAGACTGGTCTTTGTGATTCCCCGACCCATGATTGCCGTCATGGTTTTTGTAAGATTTTCGGGATGGCGATCTGTCTGCCCCTAATAATTCAATAAGGTATGTTTGATATGTCCAGTTTTTCTACACGAATTCTTTTAACAGTACTGTCTCTTGCCATCTTTGTCCCGGGTCTTCCGGTTAATGCGGCCAGCAACCAGGAACAGCATGTCAATGACCGTATCCTGGTGCAGCCGAAAGCTGGCCTTTCCAGGACCGAATTTTCCCGCATACTCCAGCGTGCCGGTGCCGTACCCGAGCGTGTGATCGAACAGATCAATCTGCACATCATCCGGGTTCCCGTGCAAGCAGAGGAAAAGGTCAGAAAAGCGCTCTCGCAAAACCCGCATATCAATTTTGCCGAAAGGGACCAGCCACTTTCCCTGGAAGAAACGACCGCAAACGATCCCTATTATTCCAAGGCCTGGCACCTGCAAAAGATGCAGGCTCCGCTGGCATGGGACAATGCCCTTGGTAATGGAGTGACTGTCGCGGTGCTAGATACCGGAGTGGATCCCTATCATCCTGACCTCAGCGGCAAGCTGGTCCCGGGCCGCAACGCGGTGGACGGTACATCCGATACCAGTGACATTCATGGCCATGGTACACAGGTGGCGGGTGTGATCGGGGCCATCAGTGATAATGGTATCGGGGTTACCTCCCTCGCCTGGAACACGGTCATCATGCCGGTTCGGGTCAGTAATGCCGGTAACGGGGCGGCTTATCCCAGTGATATCGCTGCGGGACTGGCATGGGCAGCGGACAATGGTGCGAGCGTTGCCAATATCAGCTATAACGTGACCAGCAGTGCTGCAGTGAGCAGCGCTGCCCAGTACATGATGAGCAAGGGCGGGATTGTAGTCGTTGCTGCCGGTAACAATGGGAGCAATCCCGGGTATAAAGATAATCCGGACTTGATTTCGGTATCGGCCACGAGTAGCAGTGACACGAAAACCAGCTGGTCCAATTACGGTAACTATGTGGATGTGGCAGCACCGGGTGCCGGTATCTGGACCACGAAGAAGGGCGGTGGTTACGGGTCTGTATCCGGGACTTCCTTTTCCAGTCCGGCAACGGCCGCTGTAGTTGCGCTTGTTCAATCGGTTAATTATCGTCTTTCACCGCAATCAGTGATTCAGCTGGTGGAGGACAGTGCGGATGATCTGGGATCCGCGGGCTGGGATTCCTTTTACGGTCATGGCCGTGTCAATGCAGCGGCCGCGGTGCAGGCTGCCCTGATGACAGATGCCGGTGACCATCAGGCACCAACAGCAGGATTTGATTCCCCGACCCAGGGGCAGAAAGTAAGCGGCATCGTACCCGTCAGCGTTATCGCCCAGGACAATGTTGGTGTGACAAAGGTCGATCTGCTGGCTAATGGCAGGCTGGTAGCCTCGGTTGCCACCAAACCATACAGTTTCAGTTGGGATACCAGGGGCGAGGCCGACGGATCTGCCACCCTGGTGGCATACGCCCATGATGCTGCGGGTAATCAGGGTTCCAGATCCATAAGCGTCAATGTTGCCAATACCGGGGGGCAGGGATCTCCCGATACGGATGCCCCGCAGGTACGCATCACCACACCCGGGGACGGCAGCACAGTAAGCGGTACCGTGGGAATCAGTGCGACTGCCTCGGATGACACCGGTATTGCCCGATTGGATATCCTGGTGGATGGTAATCTGTTATGCAGCTCCAGTGCGAATGGATTGAGTTGCAACTGGAACAGCAGAAAGGCCAGCAGCGGTGTCCATACCATCTCCGCTCAGGCCACTGATAGAGCCGGAAAAACTGCGATGACCGCTATACAAGTGACCAAAGCTGGTAGTACCAAAGGCAGAGGCAATGGCAAGAAGAAGTAGCACCTGATCCCTTGTCGTAGATTACCCGTCCCCGAGCGCCGCTTGCCGGGGTGCGGGTTTATCGACAAAAAAATAATAATACGGGTTCATCCCGTGGTTTGATTCCATATTTTTCCGATTAGACTATTTTACTGATTCCGCTATTCTTTAGTGTGTCGCTGCGATGCCGATGTAGGAATCGTGTGATAGGCTGTGGCCTGCTATTGCAGCCTGAGTACAGAATCCGGTGAAGATACGAGTTCATCCTGATCCCGCCAATCACGCGTCAAAATCAGCTCTCATCGCAGTATTGATTCAAACAGGGGACTGGCAGAAGCCATGAAGATACCAGGATACTTCAGATTCAAACGGCTCATGGCTGTTATCGTTTTCGCTCTCTGGCCTTTTTTATCGAACGCTGCGGACGCAGAACAATATCTGCGTGATGCACAGTCTTATTTTGACAAGGGTGAATACAGCGCAGCGGTCATCCAGTTGAAAAACGCATTGCTGGCAGATCCGGACAACGGGCAGGCCCGCCTGTTACTTGGCAAGGCCTATCTCCGGCTGGAGGACGGGCCATCGGCGCATAAGGAGCTGAGCCGTGCCCGGGAACTGGATGTTAGCCGTGAAGTAGTACTCGAACCGCTGGGGCGCGCGATGCTGCTGACCGGGAAGAGTGATGAAATCCTGGAAATACTATCCGTTGAGGAAGACGATCCTGTACCTCTCAAGGTTGACATCCATGTGTTGCTGGGAAAGGCGCACATGGCAAGTGAGCAGTACCAGTTGGCTGATGAACAATTCAGCCTGGCCCTGGAACTGGATCCTGCCTCGGTCGAGGCACTACTGGGCAAGGCGCGTATTGCCTATAAGAGCGGGGATAATGAGAGGGTGGTCGAGCTTCTCGATCGTGCGCAATCCCTGGAGCCGGATAATGCCGATGTCTGGACTCTGAAGGGAGAGAAGCTGCGTGCAGAGGCTCAATTACCGGATGCCTTGTCTGCATTCCAGAAGGCGCTGAATATCGAGCCAACCAATATGTACGCTCGTGTTGGCAAGGTCTGGACGCTGATCATGCTCGGTGAACCAGACACGGCGCTGGAAGAAATCGACCGGATACAGGAGCGATATCCACGCCTGTATCTGAGCAACTACCTCAAGGCCCTGGCCTTGTTTCACAAACAGCAGCTGGAGCAGGCACTGGAGGCGGTACAGCTGTCTGTTGAGCAGGCCCCGGGTCACCTTCCCGGTCATTTGCTTGCAGGCACCATCTCCT
>JARFQV010000229.1 GCA_029287615.1 Pseudomonadota bacterium
TGACCTGAATCGCTCCTTTCCCGGTTCTGACCAGGGATCAATGGCTGCGCGCCTGGCCGAGTTATTCATGGAGGAAATAGTAACCCGCAGCGACTATGGCATCGACCTGCATACCGGCGCCATCCACCGCGAGAACCTGCCCCAGATACGCGCCAACCTCGACGACCCGGAAACCGCGCGAATCGCCAGCGCCTTTCACGTGCCGGTGCTGCTGAATTCAGATCTGCGAGACGGTTCACTGCGACAGGTTGCGGCTGAACGGGGTATCCCCATTCTGCTCTACGAGGCCGGTGAGGCACTGCGTTTTAATGAGCGCGCCATCCGTGCCGGGGTCAAGGGCATTGTTGCCGTTATGCGTGATATTGACATGCTCCCGGCCACTAACCGCCCGCGACGCCCGACAGAACCGCTGATTGCACGGGCGAGCTACTGGGTACGGGCCGGGTGTAGCGGCATTCTGAGGATCACGGCACCACTTGGAGCGCGAGTACGCAAGGACGAGGCAATCGGGATTATTTCCGACCCCTTCGGACACCATGAACAGGAAGTACTGGCAAACAGCCCGGGAATAATCATCGGTCGAACCAACCTGCCACTGGTTAACGAGGGTGAAGGACTGTTCCACATCGCCCGGTTCGAATCCACCCGCGCAGCCGAGTCCACTGTCGAGGCCTTCCAGGCTGATGAGGTCCCGATTGATCCCGCCATGGAGAAGGAACCTCCGATCGTATGATTCTACGCCCTGCCCCGCTCGATGATACTGAGGTCAGGATTTATTTCGACTGAACCAATGAAAAACAGGGACTTTTAAACGAACACAGGCAATATGGGACAGCACTTCCATCCAAAATCCGGTGTAATTGATCATTTCGATTTAAAACCGGGAAGACTCCTGGCCAGAAAGTACGAAGTCATACAGCCCCTTGGTACTGGCTGGGAAGGTGAGGTCTTTCTGGTACGGGAACACCCCACGGGAATTGAGAGAGCGGTCAAGCTTTTTTACCCACACCGGAATCTGAAGGATCGAACCGCCAACTTCTACGCGCGAAAGCTCCACAAGCTGAGGCACTGTTCTATAGCCATTCAGTATCACACACGGGAAACAATCACGTATCGTACCGTGCCAATCACATTCCTGGTGTCTGAATTTGTAGAAGGAGAACTGCTTACCAGCTTTCTTGGCCGGCAACCTGGAAAACGCCTGACACCGTTCCAAGCCTTGCACCTGCTACACGCGCTAGCTACCGGAATCGAATGCATTCACCTGTTGAAGGAGTATCACGGTGACTTGCATACTGACAACATTATCGTACAACGATATGGCCTGGGATTTGACTTGAAGCTACTCGACTTCTATCACTGGAGGGCACCAAAACCTGACAACATCCATGATGATGTGATCGACCTGATAAGGATACTCTATGATGCGGTCGGTGGACAGAAACATTACAAACACCAGCCGCATGTAATAAAGGATATATGTTGCGGTCTGAAACGCTCACTTATACTGAAGAAGTACCGTACCGCGGGGCATCTGCGTGAGCACCTGGAAACACTGACGTGGCAATAACTCTGGACAGCCCCAGACTCTGTACAGGTGTAAATGTACCTGAACTAGAGACCTTTTGTTTTGCAAATGGCACTGCCTGCGCATTAACCTGCCGAGCTCCTGGCAAGAATACTGACAATGAAGACGCGCTGGGGCTGATTCCTTGCGGTATCAACACGGGTGTCCTGGTTGTTGCTGATGGCCTCGGCGGTCTTCCCGCAGGCAAACAGGCATCATCGACGGCAGTTCGCCAGATAAGCCATAGCGTTGTTGAAAAATGCGCTGAACTGCCCGTATTCCGTGAGGCCATTCTGGACGGCATCGAGCAAGCCAATCAACTTGTCATGGAGAATGGTGTCGGATCTGGAACAACCATCGCTGCTGTAGAAATAAAGGACCGAACCGTTCGTCCCTACCATGTCGGCGACTCTGCAATCCTGATCACCGGGCAACGCGGCAAGATCAAGCATCAAACCATTTCCCATTCACCGGTAGGCTACGCTGTCGAGGCTGGACTGATCAGGGCTGATGACGCAATACATAACGATGAACGCCATCTTGTATCAAACATCATTGGCACACCAGAAATGCGGGTTGAGGTTGGACCACGGATTACACTTGACCCGTTAGATACCCTGATCGTTGCTACTGACGGACTATTCGACAATCTTCACATAGATGAGATCAAGGACATTATCAGGACCGGTCAACTACCTTCTGCAGCAGAACACTTGTACCAGGCCTGTCATGAACGTATGACACAATATTCCGAAACGCTGCCCCACAAGCCGGATGATCTTGGCTTTATCATTTTCCGGCCTCGTTAGCGATCCGGTCATTTCAGCTACACCCTTCCCCACTCATCCAGCCTCCTGGTGGAGACCCCGGGTGCAGCAGCTTTAGTTGTTCACACCAGGCAATCATCACTCTGCAATAAGAAAAAATGCAATTGAAAACTACTGTAAATACTCCACCGGCTAAAGCCGGTGGCCTCGGGTTACGGCTAAAGGCCGGATCGATCGGCCATTCGGCCGATTAACCCCCTCTCCCGCAGGAAGAGGGTTGGGGAGAGGGGATAAAATAATGGTAACTACCTGATTTCATATCCCCTCTTCCTGTCCTTCTCCCGGAGCACCCGGAAAACGGGCATAAAGGAGAAGGAACCCTTCGTTTTGGTTTGTATTCATTTCCGACTGAATAGCTTTTGCATACATACTGACTGATCCGCCGCCTGAAGGCGGGGGTTTACGGATCCCCTGTCGGGGACTTTAAACCGGATAGCTTGTTCGCGTTGGTACTGCCCTGTAACAGACCAAGCGCCTTTCGAATGCTGTCCTCGCGGTCTGAACCGTTACAGAATGCTGCGAATACCGACCGCTCAATGCACGGTGCATGACTGACGGGGTAGAGTTGACGGGGGCTGTTGGTGGACCCCAGCAACTGCTCGGGAAGGTAGGCTGCACCGTGTGAAGACTGCAGGTGGCGCAGCGCAAGCGCACCCAGGTTCACATGCATACTCGCTGCCGGCACATCCGGGTAATGACGTGCGTGTGCATGGGCAAATGCCGTTCCCCAGTTCACCATGATGTAACCCGATTCAAATACCTGCTCAAGCGTCTGCCCACGTTTCGTACTAGCCAGAACCAGGTTGAGATGACCAAGCTCGCGGAGTTCCAGTTCCAGTAACTGCGGTGGTTCAAACAGCACGGCGAGATCAATGATACCTTCAACCAGCTTGCGAACCAGCACATCAGCAGTACCCGCCTCAACCTGCAAGGCCGTATCTGGCATATCACGGCGCAGGGCCACTACCCAATCCCGGAGCAAGGTCTCCCACAGATCCCACATGGAACCCACGGCGAGCCCTCTGGTAAATTCCGCACGCAAGCCGACCTCCTGGCGGGCACGTATCCAGACCTGAACAATGGTCTCGGCATGCTTTTGTAACTGAAGTCCTTCAGGAGTCAACTGGATGTTGTTGCGCTGACGTGTAAACAGGGCCATACCCAGTGTCTGTTCCAGCTGACGGATGCGTGCACTGACAGCAGACTGTGTCACGCAAAGCTCTTCGGCAGCCTTGCCGAAGTGACGGGTGCGAGCGACTTCCAGAAAAGTCCGTAGTGATTCAATGTCCATGGCCATCTGTCATCGATAAATAATATTCATCGTCAAGGCGATTATATTTCGTTTGCCGCCCAATAACAGAACCTATATACCTTGCTTGTGGTGTTTTTCGGCGCCGGTCGAGACATTTCGGACAAGCCTATCCCCATCGGCTTCCGGTTTAAAGAGACGTCGATAACCGGATTTAGCCGTTTCATCGGCCGCAATAGCGGCCGGTATTTTTGTATAACTGTATGCCACAGTTACCAGAGGCGAATGATGAAGAAACTGATCTTTACTGTTGTGCTGGGAAGGCTTTTTGTTACGTTGGCTGGTATAGGTTACGCCATATCAGTATCGGCCAGTACCGAGAGCCAGTGTCGCCAGGAAGCACTGGACTACGGTGTAGCCACAGAGATGCTCGATGATTACATTCATGGATGTCTGGCTTCGCGCGGTGAGTTGGCTGGTAGCGATACCACCGATCTGGACTATATACCACCGGTCGAGCCGGAAAACCTGCCAGATCCACAGACAGGTGATACCGATTATGCACAGTAAAACCGAATCACGCAGGCTTCACCCCAGGACCAGGCCGGACGAGCGTGTCAGACATGCCGATGTAGCAAAGAAAAGGCAGCGCAAACAAAAGGTTCAGGAAATACTGCATACACCGGTTGATCATATAGAGGCGTGCGATGTTGACCCAGAGTGGAATGAAGCCTGTTGGTCATAGAGACGGCCATGGTGAAGAGGCAGAAAGAGATGAAGCCAGGCGGCGTGAAAAAGACTTCAGTAAGGCCCGGCAACGCATTGAGCTACTCCACGAAGAACGTCAACTGCAACAGGCAAGGTCTGCTTTGGGTGGCCAGATCAAGCGGTCGATGCAACACTTTATCGAATGCGCCATGGCCCGTACCATCGTCACCACTGGCAACTGATGGGCAACATCTATTTATGGTTACCACACCGGTTCAGATTTAAAAAGCATCCAGAAGGATTTCCTCGATAGATTGAGTTCTGGCAGCCGATAAAGTACTTAGGAACTTCGTATTGAACAAGATTGTACTCGTACATCTTTCCGGGAGGCGTTATGGAAATATCAGGTAGTTTGGTACTAGCCGGTGCTGCAGTTGGAATGGTTGTGGTGTTGTTCGGACTAGCCTTGTACTTTATGAGGCGGCCACGCCTCTATCGTCGGTAATTGCAGACTATCAAAGCAGGCTAAACATAAGCAACCGGCTCAAGGGAATTTCAGATAGCAGATGAATCCCTCACCCGACGGTATTGAGCATATATTCGCATAATGAACAACATATTTCCGGCCCTGGTTCTTGTTGCAGCATCAGTTGGGGTAGCTACAGTGCTTGGCACCATAGGGTGGTACTGGGTGAAGATCTCACAACGCCATCATCAGAAGCGATATCGTAGGTAGTGAAGCGGGCTGTCATAAGAAACTGTTTACCTGATATTGGCTCCTACGGGAGTCGTTATCGATTACGTTGTATGTCTGAGTTTGGCGGCCGAACTCGTTAGTAGATTCCAGCGCGCAGCAATTTGTGTTGGCTTTGGTGGCGGTAGGCGTGCTGCTTATCTTCTTTTTTATCTTGCTGGCCTGGATATTCCGACAACCAATAAAATAACCCCAAAACAAGATCAATCCTACAGACCCCGCCAGCCCACCCGGCGATATCTGTCACTGCACCGGAATGGCTATTGATTATGTAACTGCATGGGCTATTGCAGAAATAAAAGTGCCAATGGCAATCAGGGTCGCAGCAAATGCAATATTCTTGATGATCTCCATAATCAACAGAGAATAGGCAGAAGAGCCAGAGTGCTCGAGGGATGGTAGCTTGACTG
>JARFQV010000237.1 GCA_029287615.1 Pseudomonadota bacterium
CGGCGAAGGCAATGGCATGTTCCATGGTTTCACTGTCGCGGATCTCGCCGATCAGGATGACATCCGGGGCCTGTCTCAGGGTGTTTTTCAGGGCATCCTCGTAACAGTCCGTGTCTACCCCCACCTCTCGCTGGTTGACAATGGACTTCTTGTGGGAGTGGACGAATTCGACCGGATCCTCGATGGTTATGATGTGTCCAGCGCTGTTTCGGTTACGGTAATCGATCAGGGAGGCCAGCGAGGTGGACTTGCCCGAACCGGTTGCGCCAACGAACAGTACCAGGCCGCGTTTGGACATGATGACTTCACTGAGTATGGGCGGGAGTCCCAGCTTCTGGTAATCCGGAATCTCGATCCTGATGTTGCGGATGACCATGGAGACCGAGTTGCGTTGCCGGAAGATGTTGACCCGGAACCGCCCGACTCCTTCCTCGGAAATGGCAAGGTTCATTTCCGGTTTCTGTTCGAACTGTGCGATTTGTTCGGCGTCCATCAGGGAATAGGCGATATCCTTGATCTGTTCCCCGGACAGGGGTTCTTTCTGAATCATCTTCAGCGTACCCTCGAACTTGCCGCACGGTGGTGCACCACTGCTGAAGTACAGATCCGATGCGTCTTTGGCAACCATCACCTTGAGGTATTCCTTGAACTGCATGATGCCTCCTGGGGAATTTGTTTGAATGAGCCTGTTTACAGCATTCATTTTCTATCGGCGTTGCATACCCCGGCTTGAGGTCGTGTGTTGCAAGGGATTTGGTGTTAACAGGCCCTGGAGGTAACAGGCCCTAGGTATCTCAACCGGACTCGGGGTAAGCTATAGGCATGACTACATCTGTGAACGGGATTTCAGGATGGAGAAAAGGGCAATTGCCCCGGATGCTGAGTGAGCGGGTTGAGTCGCACTGGGAGGCTTTTCAGCAGGCCGCCTCTGCCGAGGCTGTGCGTATCCCCGCTAATCCACAGTTTCTGGAAAGCCTGCAGCGGGTATGGGCCTGTAGCGAGTTTGTTGCAACAGCCTGTGTAAGAAACCCGGGTTTACTGGAAGATCTGCTGGTATCGGGGGAGTTGCTCGCCGATTCAACACCGGCCGGATTCATGGCAAGGGTCGGGGCGGCGGTTAAGGAGTGCCGTGACGAGGAGTCGCTGGCAAGGGTGTTGCGTATACTGCGGCAGCGGGAAATGGTACGCATCGCGTGGCGGGACCTGGCAGGCTGGGCCCCGCTGGAAGAAATCCTGGAGGACCTCTCCTCCCTGGCCGATGCCTGTCTGGAATGTGCCCTCGGGAAACTGCAGATTTATCTCGCCGGAGATCTCACCGGTCGCCTGCGCAAGCATCCACCCCCGTTCGTGGTCATCGGGATGGGCAAGCTCGGCGCAAGCGAGCTGAATTTTTCCTCTGATATCGATCTAGTCTTCTCTTATCCGGATGCTGGCAAGGAGTGGGGCCGCAACACCCTGAGCCCGGATGAATATTATCTCAAACTGGGGCGACGCCTGATCAACGCTCTGGATGCCAAGACCGATCGCGGTTTCGTTTACAGGGTCGACATGCGACTGCGGCCCTATGGAGACAGTGGGCCACTGGTGGCCAGCTTTGATGCCATGGCGGATTACTACCAGCTGCAGGGCAGGGAATGGGAACGTTATGCCATGATCAAGGCCCGTCCGGTGGCTGGCAACCGGGATGCGGGCGAACAGTTGATGGAATCCCTGCGTCCCTTCGTTTATCGACGCTACCTCGATTTTGGCGCCTTCGAGTCGTTGCGCAGTCTCAAGGCTCAGATAGAACATGAGGTGGAGCGCAAGGGACTGGCCGACAATATCAAACTGGGTCCGGGCGGGATCCGGGAAGTCGAGTTCATCGCCCAGGCCTTCCAGCTGGTCCGTGGTGGTCGCCAGCCCGGCCTGCAGCAACGCAGTCTGCTGAAGACGCTGCAGACCCTCTCGGCACTGGAATTCCTGCCCGCAAGGGCAGCGGCCGAACTCGCCGATGGATATCGCTTTCTTCGCCGGGTGGAAAATCGCCTGCAGTCCTGGGCAGACCACCAGACCCACGAGTTGCCTACCGGTGAGGAGGCTCAGGCAGTGCTTGCCTTCTCCATGGGATACGCGGACTGGGAGGCGTTCCAGTCGGAGCTGGCCCGTCATCGAAACAGGATCCAGGGACATTTCGAGCAGATATTCGCCGCACCAGCGGAGGCAACCGGGTCCGGGGATAGCGGGTTGCGGGATATGGCCGCTGTCTGGCTGGAACGCTTGCCGCCGGATGAGTCACTGGCCCTGCTCGCGGAACATGGGTTTGATTCCGCAGATGATGCCCTTGAATGGATCATGCAGTTTCGCAAGGGGACAGTGCTGCGCTTTATGGGGGAACAGGGCAGGGCCCGGCTGGACCAGCTGATGCCCGTGCTGCTGCAGAAGCTGGCCGATAGCCCGAAACCGGTGGAGGCCCTGAAGCGGATAGGACGTCTGCTGGAGGCAATCGCGGGTCGCACCGCCTATCTTTCGCTGTTGGCAGAACGGCCAACAGCGCTGACGCAGGTAGTGCGTTTATGCACAGCAAGTCCATGGATCGCTTCGGAGTTGTCCCGTCACCCGTTATTGCTGGATGAAACGCTCGATCAGCGTACGCTGTACGAGCCACTGGGACATGACCGTCTGGAACAACTGCTCGAAAGGAGGCTCGATGGAATACCGGTAACCGACCTGGAACAGCAAATGGATCGTCTCCGCCAGTTCAAGCAGGCAGCCGTGTTACGGGTGGCCGCAGCGGACGTGGCCGGTGTGCTGCCGCTGATGAAGGTAAGCGATTACCTTACCTGGATAGCCGAGGTTTTACTGGTCCGTGTCCTCGATGTCGCCTGGCAGGAGATGGTCGAGCGCTACGGCAGACCCCGATACAAGCAGCGGGGCAAGCTGAGAGATGCCGGTTTTTCGGTTGTCGCCTATGGCAAGCTGGGCGGGATTGAACTGGGCTATGGTTCGGATCTGGACCTGGTATTTCTCCACGACAGCACAGGAGAGCAACAAAATACCACGGGATCCAGTTCGGTGGACAACAGCGTGTTTTTCACCCGGCTTACGCAACGCATCATCCATATCCTCAATACCATGACCCAGGCCGGTGTCCTCTACGAGGTCGATACCCGGCTGCGGCCCAGTGGCGCCTCCGGACTGCTGGTAAGCGGACTGGATGCCTTTGCGGACTACCAGCGCAAGGACGCGTGGACCTGGGAGCATCAGGCGCTGGTCCGCGCAAGGGTGGTTGCCGGTGCAGAAGACATTGCACGACAGTTTGACCGGATACGGGCCGGGATTCTGGCCAGACCGCGCGAACAGGAGACCTTGCGCAACGAGGTCAGGGAAATGCGCGAACGCATGCGTGAAGAGCTGGTACGGACGGGCCCCGACTGCTTCGATCTGAAGCAGGACCGTGGAGGTATCGCCGATATTGAATTTATGGTCCAATATAGCGTTCTGTCGTGGTCCTGTGATTATCCGGAACTGCTGAAGTATACCGACAACGTCAGGTTGCTCGAAACCTTTTCGGCGACCGGGCTGATGGCGGAGGCTGATGCCAGCGCATTGGCCGATGCGTATCGAGCCTACCGGTCCAGGGCCCACCAACTCACCCTGCAGGCTGAGCCATCCATTGTCCCCGCGGGGGAGATGGATGAACACCGCAGTCATGTAATTGCGACGTGGAACCGGATGATGGAGAAATGATGGGCGATGATGCATTTTCATCGCGGAATTCACAATTCAGTTTTCGGAATCCATAATTGCCTTTTCAATCGGAGATAATAATATGACGATGGCAGACCGTGATGGCGTCATCTGGCTGGATGGCGAACTGGTCCCCTGGCGTGAGGCCACTACGCATTTGCTGACCCATACCGTGCATTACGGGATGGCGGTCTTCGAGGGTGTGCGCGCCTACAAGACCGACCGGGGCACGGCGATCTTCCGTCTGCAGGATCACACCAGAAGACTGTTCGACTCGGCACATATCCTGAATATTCCCATGCCCTATGATCAGGATGCCCTGAACGAGGCCCAGCGTACCGTGGTACGGGAAAATGGCCTGGAAACCGCCTATATTCGACCTATAGCCTTTTATGGGCCCGAGGGCATGGGTCTGCGCGCTGACAATCTGAATGTCCATGTGGGCGTTGCTGCGTGGGAGTGGGGCGCCTACCTGGGCGCCGACAATATGAAAAATGGCATCCGCATCAGGACATCCTCGTTTACCAGGCATCACGCCAACATCACCATGTGCAAGGCGAAGGCCACCGGTAATTACATGAACTCCATGCTGGCCCTGAATGAGGCACTGACCGGCGGCTATGACGAAGCCATGCTGCTGGATGTGGACGGCTATGTTGCCGAGGGCAGTGGCGAGAATATATTCATTGTGCGCAAGGGTCAGATCTACACGCCGGATGCGAGTTCCGCCCTGGAGGGAATCACGCGGGAGACCATCATGAGCCTGGCGGCACAGGAGGGATGGGATGTCCGGGAGAAACGGATAACCCGCGACGAGGTTTATATTGCTGATGAGGCATTCTTCACCGGTACAGCCGCCGAAGTCACGCCGATCCGCGAGGTAGATGACCGCAAAATCGGTAATGGTAGCCGCGGCCCGGTCACCGAGCGTCTGCAGTCATTGTATTTCGACGAGGTGCATGGACGCCGCAATTCCGACCCCGCCTGGCTTACGCTGGTCTGAAGCACTCAGGGCGCTACAGGCAAAACACGCAAGGGCAAGGAAAAACGCGGAGACCCGGCCCCGATCATTGGGAAACTTCCTCACGGCTTACTTCCACACGCTGCGCACGGTGCAGGAGGGCATACTCGCCACCGCGTTTCAAAAGTGAGTGGTGGTCGCCTTCCTCGACAATCCGGCCGTCTTTCATGACCACGATCCGGTCGGCCTGTTCGATGGTGGACAGGCGGTGGGCGATGATCAGCGAGGTCCTGCCCCTGCGCAGGGATTCGATGGCCTGCTGTACCTTGCGCTCCGAACGGGAATCCAGGGACGAGGTTGCCTCGTCCATGATCAGGATGGGTGCATCCTTCAGCAGGGCGCGGGCGATGGCGATGCGCTGACGCTGTCCGCCGGACAGACGGACCCCGTTTTCCCCGATCAGGGTATCCATGCCCTTCGGCAGTTCCTCGATAAACTCAATGGCCTGAGCCCCGGTCGCGGCAGCCCGGATTTGTTCATCGCTTGCCCGGTTATGTGAACCATAGGCAATATTCGCCGCAACGGTATCGTTGAACAGGACGATCTGCTGGTCCACATAGGCGATGTGGTTGCGCAGCGCGGACAGCTTGAGGGTGCTGATATCGGCTCCGTCCAGAAGGATCTGTCCGGTATCGGGTCGATAAAAACGGGGCAGCAGATTGACCAGTGAGGTCTTGCCGCTGCCCGAGGGACCAACGAGCGCCACCGACTCACCTGCCGCAACCTTCAGATTGATGCCCTGCAGCACCTCCTTTTTCCCCCCCTGATGAGTGAAGCTCAGGTCACGGAACTCCACTTCACCCCTGGCATGATCGATGGCAATTCCGCCCTCATCCGGCTCGGATGCTTCATCGATTAGGCTGAACACACTCTCCGCGGCCGCCAGGCCGGACTGCAGCAGGGTATTGATCCGGGTCAGCCTCTTCAGCGGGGAGGATATCAGCGCCAGTGCGCCGATCAGCGAGACGAACTCACCGACACTCAAGCTGCCGGCCCGGGACTGCATGGATGCGACATAGACGACGATAGCCAGGGCAATCACCGTGAATAACTGCACGATCGGGACATTGGCCTCCGATGTTGTGACGATCTTCAGGTTGGTTCGCCGCACCCGATCGTTCAGTTCATCGAAGCGTTTTTGCTCGTATTCCTCTCCCCGGAAGACCTTCACCACCCTGCTGCCGTTGATTGCCTCCTGAATCACCCGGGTGAGATCGCCCATGGTATTTTGCAGGGAACGATTGAGTGTGCGCATCCGGAGGCTGACCAGCCGGATAATAATGGCGATGGGGGGAACGATCAGAAAGGCGACCAGAGACAGCTTCCAGCTGATGTAGAATGACCAGGCGAGTAGTCCGATAATGATCAGGCTGTCCTTTATCAGCGTAACGATTACCGTTGTGGCGGCCTCCATTACCCGCTGTACATCATAGGTCAGGCGGGACAGGGTGTTGCCGGACGAATGGTCGTCGAAATAGCGCACCGGCAGGCTCAGTATTTTTCGGAACATCTCTTCACGCAGCGACAGGACCACATGGTTGGCCACCCATTTCATGGATACCTCGCTGATGAAGCTCGCCAGTCCGCGGACCACGAACAGGCCGACCAGCAGTAGCGGAAACAGCAGGGCGCCCCCCGGATCTTTCTCGACGAAAGTACCGTCCAGCAGTGGCTTGATCAGCGCCGGCATGGCCGGTTCGGTTGCTGCATAGATGGCCGTGGCAAGCAGGGAGAGCAGGAAGATCCACTTGTGCGGCAGGACATAGTTCAGCAGTCGAAGGTACAGGTCCCTGCTTTTCATGGGCTTATCGTATGGAAAATCATGGTTCGAGTCGATTATTATTAAAAAAGGGGTCAGGAACCCTTTTTTCTTTTCCGTGTTACCTTCAGAATTTACCAGTAGGTAGTAAAAAAGGTTCCTGACCCCTTTACAGAATGGAGAATGTAACGT
>JARFQV010000189.1 GCA_029287615.1 Pseudomonadota bacterium
GGCGAGCCTGTTCTTTCTCAAGCCGGTCTATCCCCTGACCATGGGTAATTTAAATATCATAAATCGCCTTATCGTCCCCTATATCAATCTGGACGGACCGGACAAGGGAGTGGATATTGGCGGGATTGAAATCCAGCCAAACAATGGGAGCCGGAACGGTTTGGGCAACCTCCAGTACCAGGCATTCTTTACGCCGGCGAAGCCGGGCAAGGTGATCATGGGACTGGGTCCCGTACTGGAATTTCCAACCCATTCAAACGGGCTCGGCTCAGACAAATGGTCGGCGGGCCTTGGTGCCGTGGCACTGACCATGCCCGGTAACTGGGTCGTGGGGGCCCTGCTACAGAATGTATGGTCCTATGCCGGTCCGAGCAGTGCGAGTGGTGTCAACAAAATGACTTTCCAGTATTTCATTAACTACAATTTCGACAAGGGCTGGTATCTGACCTCGACCCCCATCATCACCGCCAACTGGGAGGCGGACAGCGACAATCGCTGGACGGTCCCCTTTGGGGGTGGATTCGGCCGTCTGGTGACATTCGGCAAGCAGCCGGTCGATTTCAAGGTGCAGGCCTTCCGTAACGTCGAGAATACCAAATTCGGCCCTGACTGGAGCGCCATGTTCGCGGTGAAATTTCTGTTTCCCAAGTGAGTAATGGATTACAGAGCCATCAGGTCTGCAAAATAAGGAGTATGAGCACCTGCGCTATCCAGAACCGGGCCGTGCAGGACAACGCAGTTGTTTTTTGAAGCCGGTATTTACAAGACAGGAGGAGAACTGAGATGAACGAGTTAAAATGGTTGCGTGCCTTGCTGATTGGCACAGTATTGATAGTCATGCCCCTTACAGTCAATGCCCTGAGACTGGCCGATGGCAATGACTGGAGCAAATCCACGGATAGCGAAAGACGTGCCTATCTGGTCGGTATATCCAACATGATTTCGGTCGGTAATGCCTATGACACGAAAAAGGTACCCGGCGAGGACAGGACCTTCATGCGAAAGTCCTACAGGGGGCTGAGCCACACCACGATACCGGAAGCCATGCAACGCGTGAATGAATGGTATCGGGAAAATCCCGGGCGGATGGACGTACCGGTCCTCTCCGTTCTGTGGATGGACATCGTCAAGCCGCGGCTGGCAGAGAACCAGTAATCTAACGCATAACCGACAAGAGGTGAGTACATGAAGACACTAACAGCTTTGTTATTTACCGGTATAATCGTTGCGGTGGTACTAAGCGCCTGCGCCACCACAAAGGGCGCCGCGGTAGGTGCCGGAATCGGAGCAATTGCCGGCGATGCCGGTAAGGGGGCTGCGATCGGTGCTTCTGTGGGGACGGTTGTTGGCATACTGGACTGATATCGGCCAGGGGCATGGGGAATGGATGGTATAAATCCCCGTCCCGCCCCATGCATCAGGTCATGCCTTGCCGGATCGTGATCTCTGCCTGCACTATATTGCCTGATTGTCTGAAACAGTATCTTTCCCGCATGCGCAGTTGACTATTATCCTGCGCTGGACAGTCTGGAGCATACGCTTAACAATACCACCCTTTTTCACCCCCTGGTGATACATGACCATCATTTTGTAATGGATCTGAAATATGAACGCGAACACTGTGTCGAATAATGGTGTTGACAAGCCGGAAGGATTTGATCATTCGAGGCAGGCGGCACGGACCCGCCTGAGACCGGTCCGATGGCTGGGGATCATCGTCCTTGTCCTCCTTATCCTGTTGAGTCTTTTTCTGGCGAGTACCGCGATCTGGTATAACGCCAGCCTTCCCGGTATTTCCAGCAAGCTGATTGTATCCGCCTTCCTGATTTGCAGTGTGGCCTTTTTCCTCTTCATGAGGCCGGTCAAGAGAGCGCTCCTGGCCTATGCCGCATTGCTCACCGGCGTATTCCTGTGGTGGTCGTTGCTTGAGCCTCGTATGAATCGAGATTGGGCGCCGGAATACGCGCATCCTCCGAGGGCTGAAGTGGACGGAGATACCATCACATTCCATAATGTGAGAAACAATATCTACAAAAGCCCGACCGAGTTCACGCCGCAATGGGAAACACGATCCTATGACCTGAACAAGCTTCAGGGTATCGATCTTTTCCTGTCCTACTGGGACTCACCCCACATCGCCCATACCATCATGAGCTGGGATTTCGGGGAGGACGGACATCTGGCGATCTCGATCGAGACGCGCCGGGAGTCACATGAAAGCTATTCGGCTGTTGCCGGCTTTTTCCGACAATACGAACTCTACTACGTGGTAGCGGATGAGCGCGACCTCGTGGGAGTGCGAACGAACTATCGCGGCGAGGATGTCTATCTGTACCGGCTCCGCCTTCCGGTCGAGAAAGCACGGGAGGGACTGCTGGACTACGTGCGTTCAATCAACGAACTGTCCGTGAAGCCGAAATGGTACAACGCCCTCACGCAAAACTGCACCTCGACGATACGGATGCATGCCGAGCAAATCGGTACGGAGCAACCATGGAACTGGCGGCTGCTCGTGAACGGTCATCTTGATGAGATGGGATATATGAACCATTCGATCAATACATCCGCGCCGTTCGAGGTGATACGCGAGCGAAGCAACATCAATGATGAGGCAATCGAAGCCGGTATTGTTCCAGACTTTTCCCGCCAGATCCGGATCGATCTTCCGAAGCGTCCGGCCCGGGAGTGAGGGGTGATGATCGACCCGTTCGGTTACCCGTGAAAGGGAGTCTGAAGATCCTGATTCAACAGAAAATATTCGTTTTTGTACTATACTCAAACCCCGGTACGTCCATAAACCCGGATAATCGGCGTATCGATACTCCGGTGCGGACTATTGCAGGACGCATCATCATGCTACCTGACCGGCAGCGATGTTCGGCGGATTATCGCTAGGACGGCTTCAAGCTGAATCAACACTGCTGAGCGGGTCCATCCTGGAATCAGAAACAAGGAGAAAAAAATGGAAAATCTGTTGCCTTTGATCATCCAGCTCATCAGTGGTGCGGTTGGTGGAAATATCGCCGGTGCCCTGATGAAAAAACTGAGCCTCGGAGGTCTCGGAAATTCGCTCGTCGGTATCCTGGGCGGTGGTATTGGTGGTCAGCTCCTGTCGACCCTGGGTGTATCGGCCGGGGGCGGGACGGGAGGAATCGGAAATATAATCGGTGATATCGGTTCAGGTGGAGTGGGTGGTGCCGTGCTGCTCGTCATTATCGGCCTGCTGAAGAAGGTGTTTGGCAAGTAGGGATATCATCTCAAAAAAAGAGAATAATTACCGGTAGCATTTGCTGGATCGGGCTTGCCTGCAACCATACTGCATTTTCACAGGGTGGTGGAGGGCAAGCCTGGTCCATGGTATACCAGGCAGCGCAAGGGCTGACCTTTCAGACACTGGAGGATTATCGTGAGAAATTTCCATAGAATAATTATCGGTGCGATGCTGACCCTGTCACCGGTCCTGAACGCGGAAACGATTCCGCCTCGCGTGGTCGATCCGGCAGCGGATCGCCTCATGGAGCGCGTGTGTGAGCAACTCCGCTCGGCACCCGCCTTCTCGGTTCGTGCCGACATCAGCTACGACGATGTGCTCACCTCCGGTCTGAAGGTTCAGTACAGCCGCAGCAGCGACGTTGTGCTGGACCGGCCAAACCACCTGCGTGTCGACAGCGAGAGCGACAAGGGAGAGCGTACCTTCCTGTACGATGGGAAGACGATCACGATCTATGATCCGGATCACAACCTGTATGCCCAGGTACCCGCACCCGATACGATCGACGCGACCCTGGACCAGGTGGAAGGGTATGGCGTCACCATGCCGCTGGAAGACCTCGTGACCACCGAGCCCTGCGAGTGGCTTGAGAATGACGTATGGGACGGTTACTACGGCGGGCGTCATTACCTGGATGGCAGCTATCTTCATCATCTCCTGTTTCGTGTCGATGGTGCCGATTTCCAGGTCTGGATCGAGGGAGGCGGTGTACCGGTGTTGCGCAAGGTGATCATTGATTATCTGGAAAGGGAGGGCCGGCCGCGATACGAGGCCCGGTTGTCAGACTGGAACTTCAGGCCATCCCTGAAAGAAGGTGACTTCATCTTCACACCACCGGAAGGAGCGGATCGTATCGAATTTAGGGCGGCGTATGTAGCCGAAGGGGGAGACAGGCCATGATCGTGCGCGACTCACACAGGAAGGATGTCAGAATTTTCCTCTACGCCGTATTCGCGACACTGCTGTTCGGCGGGCCACTCACCCTGCCTCAATTTGCGGATGGCGAAGGCGAGGTCTGGGCCCGCGACCGGGGAGGCGGCAGCAGGTCTCGCGGTGGTGGCGGAGGCAAGTCGCGGCAGCACAAGTCACACGTGGATCGCAAGCCCCGCGCCTCGAGCGCCCAGAAGGGATCCATGCGCAAGGCGTCCGGTGATCGCTCCAGGTCCAGACCACAGTCGAGATCGCAGGGACAGCAGCGCGCGTCCGCTGATCGCACGAGGACACAGCGGCCCGGGGCCGCCTCTGGCAAGGCCAAGGATCAGCCCTTTGCCCGGAAGGATGCGAGCCGGCCGGCTCAAAAGTCGGCGGGTTCCGGTGGACATCAACAACTGGCCGCACGCGATCAGTCCCGGTCGGAACGCGATCAGGTAAAGCGCAGGGAGACCAGTGAGCGGCAGGCGAAGGAACGGGCCGCCAGAAAGTCCGGGACATCCAGTCGGACGCAGGGTAAGGCGGGTGCTGACCGTCAGGCGCAAAAAGAGGGCCTGCAGGCGAAGGGTCAGGATCGTCAGAGGGTTGATGATCAGCGCCGGCAGGATCGCAGTCAGAAGGTCAAGGAAGGACGCAAGGATTACACGGCCAACAAGGAAGACATCCGCAATGACCGCAAGTCGGCGATGGAGGAACTGCAGCAAAACAAGTTTGATCACCGGGACGAGTCGCGCGAGGACCGGCAGGATTACATGGATGATGCCCGCGGGGACCGTCAGGACTTCCAGGAAGACATGTTCGATGAACGCCGGGATCTGTATGAGGATGTATACGACGATCGGCGCTACTGGGGTGATGATGACTGGAACAACTGGGACGACGATGACGATGATGACGACGACAACAACTGGTTGTGGGGTATCGGCGGTGCGGTCGTCGGCGGGGTTGCGGGATATGCCATCGGCGCGGCGGTGAACCAGCCGCCCGAGGGCACCGTCCAGGTGCCGGTGGGCGATACATCCTATCAGTACTACGGGGGCGCATTCTACGAACCGGCACCGTCCGGCACGGGTTATGTCACGACCCCGGCACCGGTAGGCGCCACGGTGGAGGCGCCACCCATCGACTGCACCGTCGTGTTCGGTCCGGAAGATGAGGGCTATTGCTATTTTCAGGGCGCGTTCTTTATCTACGATCAGGCAAGCGACCAGTACATCGTCACGGAGCCACCCGCGGGTACCACCGTGTCGTATCTGCCACCCGGCTATGAAGAGGTGACCATCGGGGATACCAAATATATGAAACTGGGTGGAATCCACTATCGCCCGTACTACGAGGGGGAAGAGGTGGTGTATGTCGTGTCCGATGTTTGATGCCCAGGGCCTGTTAACAACAAGAAGATCGTCGCGACGATATTATTAGTGTTGACAGGCCCTCGCAGCCCTGGCAGCAGGAGCGCCAGGATATGTCTGTGTTTCCTGGCGGCATGGCTGTTGACCTTGTCTGTTCAAACGGGAGTTGCCGGTGACCGGTTCTTCTCTGGTCGGCTATCGGATAATCCTGCGGATAGGCCGGCAGAAGAGGAAATGGCCCCGTTGCCGGTACCACGGACCCTGGTATTTGACGGTACCGGTCTCGAACTGGTGTTGTGCACCGGTCCGTGGGAGACCGCGCTCTACCTTCCCGAACATACGTAGTCCTCTCACAGGTGCGGGCGGCATCCGGCGTCCGCCATGAAGAGGAAGGTATCCTGCTGTGGATGAAGGGCGATGAGGCCATGCTGGAGGTGGATGGCGTCCGGTACGCAGATTGCCGCCGCCATCCCTTGCGTGAGCCCTGGGTCGATGCCGGCAGGCGCGGGATGAACTTCCGGGCCGTCGGTAACGAGCCGGGCTGGCACCTCGAGATCCGGGCAGGCAGGGATCTGCCCATGATAACGGATTACGGCCAGCGGCGAGTGGAGGCACCCCTGCCGTAGAAGGTGACAACCGGACAGCCTCGCAGCTATCACGCCAGTACGGATATTCACGATCTTCGCGTCGAGATCGAGAATCTTCCCTGTCTGGACAGCATGAGCGGGGAGCACTTCGAGGCTAGCGTGATGGTCCATCTCGATGGCAAGCGGTATCACGGATGTGGGAGGGTGCCGTACTGACCCGATGGCTCGAGGTCCCGTTTCGGCGGGTGGCATTCGGGTATGCAGTGGGGAGGAATGCAGTTTGCGGGGATGTAACAAAAGGCTATAATGCAGTTTATAAATCAATGATATTCATGGGATTGGAGAGCGGGGATGATCGCTGGAAAACTGTTGCGGAGCGTGTCAGCCCCTGAGGCGGCATCCGGGCAGGACCGGGTATTGTTTCAAGGATCGGCGCGATCGTTGTCGATGATGAAATCGATCGCGGTTGTCCTGACACTGTTGCTGGCTGCAGGCTGCGCCAGTCTGCCCGAGGAGTATCCACGTAGCGCATCTACCGCATTTCCCGATTATCTCGACACCAGCATTGGCCGGCACTTCGAGGAGGCGGCGGAGCAACACCCGGGTGAGTCCGGCTTTGCTATTGTCCGTGACGGTCGCAATGCCTTCACGGCCCGTATCGCAATGGTGGATCTGGCCGAGAAAAGCCTGGATGCGCAGTACTATATCTGGGAAGCGGACGCCACCGGCTGGATTCTGGGGGAGCGCATCATCCAGGCCGCCGACCGCGGGGTGCGGGTGCGGCTCCTGATCGATGACATCACCCTGGCGGGCCGCGATGCGGGTGTCGCTGCCCTGGATGCCCACCCGAACATCGAGGTCCGGGTATTCAATCCCTTCGCCAATCGCGACAGGCGAGGGATCGATTTCGTGATCGACCTGGATCGGGTCAATCACTGCATGCACAACAAGATTCTGGTCGTGGACAATGCGTTGGCGATCGTGGGCGGGCGCAATATCGGTAATCATTATTTCGGGGTGGCCACGGATGCCAACTTCCGGGACCTGGACATTGCCGCGGCGGGACCGGTGGTTCGGGAGGTCTCGGGTGTGTTCGATCATTTCTGGAACGGGGATTGGGCCGTACCGATCAGCGCGCTGGTGGATCGCCCCTACACCGAGAAAGACCTGAAGACGACCCGTGATACCGTACGAGAGCTGATTCTCGAGGAGAACTATCCCCATCCGCTGGATGAGGATGTCGATGCTCTCCATGGCGAACTGGGCTCGATTCGGGACCAGTTCATCTGGGCGCCGGGACTGATGGTCTGGGACGATCCGGCGAATATCGAGAAAGGCATCGTGGAAGGCACGATGTTGATGCAGCTGCGCCGAAAGCTGGATTCGCTGCAGGAGGAATTGCTGATCGAGTCGGCCTATTTCGTCATGCAGGACCGCGCCATCGAGACGCTCAGAGGGCTCAATGAGAGAGGGGTTCGGGTCCGCGTCATGACCAATTCGCTGGCTTCCAATGACGTAGTGGCCGCCCATGCCGGTCATGCCAAGCGCCGGGAGGAACTCCTCGAGACCGGCGTGGAACTCTACGAGATGAGGCCCGATGCCGGGGTGATCCAGAAAAAGGTGATCTCGGGTGAATCGAATGCGGCCCTGCATACCAAGGCCCTGGTGTTCGACCGCGACTCGGTCTTCATTGGCAGCTTCAATCTGGACCCCCGTTCGGCATCGATCAATACCGAGGCGGGACTGTATGTCGAGAGCACGGAACTGGCCGGGCAGGTGATCGACTATATGGACGAGGGAGTGTTACCCGAGAACAGTTACCGGGTGCTGCTCGACGAGGATGGAGAACTGCTCTGGGTGACCGTGATCGATGGCGTCGAGGTTCAGTTCCACCAGGAGCCGGAAACCGGGTTCTGGGATCGTTTTGTATCGGGCTTTATCCAGATGCTGCCGGTAGAGCATCAACTGTAGGTGCGGGTGACAGCATCATCCGGAGGGGAATCTCTGAGAGGGGGTCGGGGTGCAGCAACCCCGTGCAACGCAGAGTTTGTGAAATGGGACCCTGCCGGGTCTGAAGGTATGGAAGCAAACCGAAACGGGCGTGGACAGCCTGGTTCAGTGGGCGGGGTAGTTAAAAACTTGGGAGAATACAAATGTACAAGATGAATCGATCAATTGTTCCTGCATTCATGCTGGCGGGTGTACTGGCTGGCTGCGCCAGCGCACCTCCGTACACACCGGAGCCCTTTACTCCAATCACACTGGAGCCAACGGCATACACAAAAAAGGTGGATAACTTTGTCATCATCCTCGATTCCTCGTCCTCGATGAACGAGAGGCACCAGGGTAACGAGAAATTTCTGTATGCGAAGGATATCGTTTCACGCATGAACCAGACCATACCGCCACTGGACTACCAGGCGGGGTTGGTGGTCTTCGGCTCCGGGGGCTGCATGGACTGGAAGTACTCCAAGCTCGTTTACGGGATGACTCCATACACGCAATCCGGACTCGCCAGCAGCCTGGATTCGCTTGAGTGCGCGTCGGGGATCACGCCCCTATCCGAGGGTGTCGACAGGGCAGACGCGGCCCTGGACGGGAGTTCCGGAGAAATTGCGGTGATCATTGTCAGCGATTTCGAACAGGCTGACCCCCCGCGCGTGCTGGATGCCGTGGACAATCTGAAATCGAATTACGGTGATCGCGTCTGCGTCTACAGCATTCATATCGATCGCGATCGCGGTGCCCGCAAACTGGCGGACCAGATAGACCATGTCAGTGGCTGCGGATTCGCCACCAACGCCGACGAGATTGTCACGCCCGAGGCCATGGCCGATTACGTGACCCGGGTCTTGCTGATACCGGGACCGCTCGACTCCGACGGTGACGGGGTACCGGATGACATCGACCAGTGTCCGGATACGCCCCCTGGCGTGAGGGTCAATGCCGTGGGTTGCTGGGTACTGGCGGATGACAACGTGCTGTTCGAGGTCGACCGGACGGAGATCAGGGACACCACCATGCTGGATGAGGCCATCGAGATCCTGATCGCCAATCCGGAGATTACCGGTGAGATC
>JARFQV010000026.1 GCA_029287615.1 Pseudomonadota bacterium
GTACCAGGACCACGATGAATCCTTTGAAGTAGCCCTCCCAGGAACCCGTTATGATGCCAACCACGGCTGGCAGCAGGACGCCAGCGGTAGTTCCGAGTATTTCTCCCAGATGTTTTCCAAACCAGCGCCTGACTGGGTTTCGGTGTGGCATGATAGCTGGTTCCCGTTACAGTGTATTGATTTGCCGCAGTACATCCGGCCAGATTGATTGCCAGCAACACTGATGGTCGAAACCGGGAATGATGGTAAGGCTGGCATTTTCCTGCCGGGATATCACGGGCTCTATAAACTCCGGACGAATGTTCCTGTCTTCAGTGCCCGTGTAATGAATCTGTCTGATATGGCTGCCGAGCGCGTTACTTTCCGCCGGGTTGATTGAGCCGGACAGTGGGTCATAGTCATGATAATCACTCCAGGTTTCGGTATCCAGATTCCCCGCTATGGTAACAACCGCCCGGGTGTTGGTGAATCTGGCCGCGAGGAGCATCGCCAGCGTCCCTCCTCCACTGTGTCCGATAAAAACCAGTTCGCGCTCGGGTCCTTGCTTTATATAGGAAGCGAGTGCGCTGGCCATGCTGTCTACCACGACCTGCGAGTATCTCTGGTACGTCCATACCAGCGGATTGCATCCCCTGTCATCGACCATACCGTTATAGCAAGGCCTGCCCAGGTACAGGGCAGCTTCGGGATCCATCATCATCAGCTTCAGTATGAGGGCATGACGGGAAGTCGGTTCAGTTGCGATTCGCGTTCGTGTCAGCCATGGCATGCCATCTCCTTCAATGTAGACATGAAGACGACTGGAGCCGCTGTTTGCATCGTTTGTATAGCTGGCGTGCAGAAACCCGTCACCGGTCAGTATCAGCTGCCGGAAACCGGCTGTCTGCGCCTGTTGTTCCATCCGCTTGACGGCATTGCCGCAACCGGATGACAGCGTGACCAGTATGATGGTGTAAATACAGGCGGCAAAAAATGCTGATCCGGGCATGCTCAGCCTGCCGTCAGGGAGACGACCAGTGCAGTGACGTTATCCCTCGCCCCTCGCTGAAGGGCCAGATTGATCAGGGCTTCACAGATATCAGCAGTACTGCCAAATGCCATCATGGTCTCTATTTCGGCATCTGATACCTCCTTGTTCAATCCATCCGAACAAAGCAGAAAGGAGTCGCCCGACTTCACATCCAGCCGGCACGAATCCAGGTTCAGTTCATGCATGATACCAACGGCCCTTGTGAGCCTGTTTGACGATGGATGACTGCTTGCTTCCTCCGGGCTGATGAGTTGCTGTTGTACCAGTTCTTCCGCCAGGTTGTGGTCACGGGTAATTTGCTCGAGCATCCCGTTACGGTGGCGGTATATCCGGCTGTCTCCGGCCCACAGGCAGACACATTCATGATTCATTCCAAGTAATGCAACGATAGTCGCCCCCGTCATACCGGCAGAATCGATTGCACTTCGTTCGAACAGTTCCCGGTTGGCGAGGGAGATCTTCCCGGTAACGGCACGTGTCATGCCTTCCAGGTCATCGCAGACCGCAAGCTCGGAAAGCCGGGTCATGATCAACTGGCTGGCCAAATCACCATCCGCGTGACCACCCATGCCATCTGCAACGGCCCATATCCCCTGCTCCGGCAATTCGACGCAGGCATCTTCATTTCGCGATCGTACCCGACCCATGTCCGTGAGGGCGCAGGAGGTCCATAACTTGTCCCCTTTCAGCGTGGGGTGTTCGAGTACGGTTGAATCGTCCGTGTCTGTCGTGCGCGTATGGGGCTCGAGGACGTTCCAGCCATGTGTTCTCCATTTACCATCGAGGAAGGCGAGAAATTTATCCTTGTCCGGGAGCCGGTCGCACACCAGCAGGTCATTAGCCTCCACTCCTGCTGTCCACCACAGGGTATGTGTAGACAGCAGCTTGTTGAGAATGACTTCCTCCAGCGAAGACAGGGTTTCCTCCAGCGTCGTCTTGTCACTCCATTCAAATCGCCAGGCATGATGATCGGGGATTGCGGCCAGCTGGGTCACATCATCCCTGTCGTTGCTGTCTGAATTGACGACCGGTGTACCGAGTTCACAAATCGCCTCGTCAAATACCGTAGGCTGGAATGCCTCTGCATCCAGTCCGCGCAGCAATCTGCCGGCATGCTCGAACCATGCGGATGAATCCAGGGCGAGTGTAATCGGGCTGGTGAATGAGGCAATGGGCAGGCAGATGGTTTGCAAAAAACTGCGTCCATCACCCACAAATGGCCGCATGACACCGGCCCAGGCCCGGTCATCACAGGTACCCGGGGGCAGGACAAAATTCCAGTATCCGGTTTCAGGTAGAACCGAATTGAAATCAGGTCCCAGGTACTCGTGCGCATATTCGAAACAGTCTGAAAACCACCCACTCCAGGAATCAACAAATGACGGGCTGAGCCGCGCGGTATAGGCTCCGTCACGGCTGGGGACGGAGATGTGGTAGCCCGCTGAATCCGAGCAGTCATTCATAAGCGGATAAATCCCCTCTTCTTGTTGCTGGATATCCAGTAATCAGCATTTCTGTACGGAAATATAACGAATCGGGCGTCATCAGGATATGTGTCCCCCTTTGTGTTGATTTATTATTTACCTGCCTGCTACTTCCTGTTGTTGTCCGGGAGTTCCGATAGCGCAGGCACCACCGACCTCTATCGCCCTCCCCTCCTGCCAGACCCCATTCTGTTTTATGTACGTGATTGTGCCAGACAGTTACAGGTTCAGTATATCCGGCTTGCGGGATAAACTCTCATTTTCTCCTCGTGGAAATATGTCTGGCCCTGGATCAGTCTGCAGCTTGCGACCCGCCTGACTCCATAGATGAGGCATAGATGAGGCGGCGGGAGTTGATATATACGGATGGTTAAAATTGTGGCAACATTTTCTATGATAGTGTTGTGTATACTCCAACCCATGACGGAAATAAAAATATTCCTGCGCTACTATGCGCACGGTATCTCACTGAAGTTAAAATAAATTAATAATCTGGCACGCTATTTGCCCTGTAGTCCACTAATCACAACCTGAACCCGGGGTGCACGGCAATGAATGAAATTCGAAGATTACCTACTATCCTGAACGAAATGATTTTGACAGCGAATGGTGACGGGCATCGCCAACCGATCAGGTGGGCGCTTGTCTTCACCACCTTGCTGGCTGTCGGCGGGTGTTCCAATCTGGCGGGACCTGACTATGAGCGCCCCGAAGTCCCGGAGAAAACGGAATGGACAAATACCGGCGCAGACAGAGTCTCCGCGGCTGATACGATCCGGCCGGATTGGTGGACGAATTTTCAGGATCCTTATCTCAATGAACTGGTGGACAAAGCGGTTGCCGATAATATCGATCTCAGGATTCTCGCTGCAAGAGTAGACAAGGCAGGCGTCGATGTGAGCGGTGCCGAAGCCGACCTGCTGCCCAGGGTATCGGGTACCGTAGCCGAGGAATTCCAGCGCGCCACGGGAACGGAAATTGAACAAACCACACGGGTGGGAACCAGCCTCAGCTGGGAACTCGATATCTGGGGCAAGACCCGCAAGGGAATCGCTGCCAGTGCGGCCGAATACAATGCTACCGAGGCGGACTGGCGTGCCGGTTATCTGACACAGGTCAGCGAAGTCGCCAGCACCTACTTCAGGATTCGCCGGTTTGACGAGCAGATCGCTACACAGAAAAAATCGGAGGAAAGCAGCCGGATCATTCTCGAGATTTTTGAGCGACAGTACGGTGAGGGGATCGTTTCCTCCATGAAGGTGGCGAGACAAAGGGCCGAGATGATCAACCTTGGAAAGCAACTCCTCGACCTGCAACGGCAGCGGGATCTGGAAGAAAACCGTCTGGCGACTCTGCTTGGAATTCCGGCCGGAAACTTCAAGGTACCTGTTGCGAAGCTCACTGATACGGTCCAGCCTCTTACGGTTCCGCCTGGCCTGCCCTCGGACCTGCTCACCCGCAGACCGGACATCATAGCGGCTGAGTACCGGGTACTGAAGAGCTATGATTTGCTGGGCAAGGCAAAGCTGGACAAGTTGCCCTCCTTCAGTCTTAATGGCAGCGGCAGCATGTCTGCCCAAGCCCTCAAGAGCCTGTTGAGTAACTGGAGTCTTGCACTGGTGCCGACCTTGACCTTTCCCTTGTTCGATCCATCCAAGGACATAGCGATCAAATCCAGTGAAGTTGATGTCAGAATACAGACTGAACAGTACAGAAAGACGATCCTGGTTGCCTTCCAGGAAGTCGAGGACACATTGATCAATCTGGAAAGCCGCAGGGAGCAAAGCGAGGTGCTTGAAGAACGCCTGGAAGAGTTGCGGCTGGTCAAGCTCAGCGTGGATGCGCAGCTCGCGGAAGGCCTGATCTCGCAACTGGATGTACTCGAATCGGAGCGTTCCCTGCTGGAGGCGGAACAGGAACGCCTGCTGTTGCACCAACAGATGCTGGCTGATTCAGTAAGACTGTACAAGGCACTGGGTGGTGGATGGCCACGAGAAGTCGTTGTACAACAATAGACAGCAAAGCAGAAGAATCGAATGAAACTCGTCCTGATACCCAAGTCGCATCCAGAGTGCGGAGAAATCGAAATTGATGAAGGTCCTTTTGCGGTCGGAAGGCTCGAGGAACCCTTTGCCTCCCGCTGCGGCGAAGAAGTCAATCGTCTTTCCCGCCGCCATGCCAGGATCATCCAGGAGGGCAGCACCTATTATGTCGCCGATCTGGGTAGCCTGAATGGTACGCAGGTCAATGGAAAGAATGTCAAGCAGCATCCGGTCAGCCTCAATCAGGGTGATGTGGTGCGCTTTGGCAGTCTTGAATTTACGGTAGAGTTTCCCGAGGTAAGCGCCGAGGAGGAGACGCTTGTCTACCAGCCCTCGACAATGAAACTGACGCTGAGTCCAATCAAGGAAGATGCCGGCCTCGACATCATCGTCATTACCCGTTTCCCGTTCCTTGTCAGCAAGATACATGGTGTCTTCGCTGGTTATCAGGAGAACATGGCAGAACATGCGCAGCAGTTGTCCCGACGCCATGCCCTGATTTTCCACCGTAGCGGAAAATTCTTCGTGGAGGATCTGGGAAGCACCAACGGGACCTTTGTCGACGGGGATCGCCTCGGGGAACAGGCAAGGGAACTGCGGGATGGTACGGGTATCTCGTTCGGTGACGAGCAGTTCAGCTATTCTGTCACGCTGCAAGCCGATACCGCGGGAGAGGAAGACACGACCCGGATTGCTGATGTACAGAAGAGCACGGACAGTGCCCTGCCCGGCAACGAGGTTGAACGCCCGGATACGGAGCATCCCGGTACCGTATTTGTGAGCAAGGCCAGCTCTTTCCTGGACATGTACCTGCAGGATGATGATCAGCCTGCAGGCGAAGTCGCGGGTAGAAATTCCCTGCCGGGCGGGAAGACGGCAGAAAAGGCGGAAGAGCCGGATTCCGGCAAGGCAGTGCAGGCAGGCCCCCTTTCCAGGGCCGGTGTATTTCTGAAGGAACTCGCCGGCAGTTTATCCTCCGAAGGGGAAAGGTCGGCCAGGAACAAATGGATTTGGCTGGGCGGGATCTTGCTGGTCGCCGGAATAATGGGGCTGGTCTATCTGCACGGGGCCTCGGAAAGCAAGATAAAGTCGTTGATAGCCAGTTCAAAGTACGAGCAGGCGGTTCGGGTTGCCAACGAACACCTGGCCGATCACCCGGATGACGAGGCGCTTGGACGGCTGGCAACACAGGCATTGATGAGAATGCTGATCCCGGAATGGAATCGTCAACTGGAACAAGGGGATTTTCAGGCTGCCACCGAATTACTGAACGAGGCTAAAGAGGATAACCGGGTCAACAGGGAGGCTTTGCAGTCTTTGGAGGTACTGTCACTGGCTGGCGATCTTGCGGCCTTTATCGATTCACGCGGCAGTGAAACCGGATCGCTGGATATCTTTGGACAGGACAACAAGATCATTACTCTCCTGGATCGATGGGAATCCGACAAGGCTACCAATCGCAGGATATTGAACACCATTCGGCAGTACGCCCCGTCATTCGAGGATCGTTATGAACTGATCTATAGCCAGATGCGGCAGTTGCAGATCGACAAGACGGTCAATCTGGGAACCATCCAGACATTCCGGAAAAAAATACTCGCCAAACTTGCCGCAGACCAGGCCGGCGAGTTATTCGCTGAATTTGACGAATTCGAGGAAAAATACCCGGATTTGCATGGTATTGATGATCTGCGCACGGATCTGGAAAGCTATCTGGTTATAAAAGAAGCGATGGATGGGCGTGAGATACAGGCCATCAGCGAGGCACAGAAGCGGACAAGCTTTATCACACCGGTCTTTACGATCTGGTACGAGGAGCAATTGAGCCGGCAATTGCCGGACCAGCGAATCATGGAAGAATTTCCGAAATCGACAGCAGCCTGGGCGGCCGGTGACAGTGATACTGCCATTTCAATACTGGAACCGATGGTTGATGACTCCATGTGGGGCAAGGTCGTCCAGAAGCGACTGGATCACTACCAGAAAGTAACCAATGCACTTCAGCGGCTGCAGTCATCACAGGGAGATGCAGATTACGAGGAGAAGGTACTTGCCTTTTACGCAATGCTCGATGTTGACAGGGATAAATATTACGAACAACTGATCGGTGATGATTTCAAAAAGGTCAGTGACAAGGCAGTGACGGAGGCCAACGAGTCGTTCAACCAGGCCGAAAACGCATGGGCCGGTTATCAGGAAGGCGGCGGGATCGGGGGATTGCTTCGACTCGAGAACCAGATTTCCTCTGCCTACCGGAATCAGGCGGGTTTACTGGCTACGGCTGAATATGCAGTCAATACCGGGGCAGGCATCTATCGCGATCTTGGCCTGAATATACCGGCAACACATGTGCGTCTGGAGAATAATATTCATGCTGAAATGAAGCGACAGCGTCAATGGATCAGTGACCTCGGGAAAGTCATTGATCCACGACTTCTTGAGGAAAAACTGCGACTGCTCGAGTACAGTGAACCGGAGGACGAGGAGCAATGAGCACAGATTCAAAATCACCGAAAAGCTTCAGTGCGGCTCTGGAGGAAACCGGTGCCGAAGGCATGGAGATCCTGACCTCGGAACCGTCCAGGCTCGCGCGGGCGACCATCATACTGCTTAGTTTCCTGCTGGTGTCTATCTTTATCTGGTCATTCATCGGTCGTGCGGATGTCATCATCAAGGCCAATGGGCAGCTTGGGCCGGAATCGGAAACCCGCCATGTCTACGTACCCATCGGCGGTGAGCTCGTCGACCTGTATGTTGCGGAGGGCGCACCGGTAGAAAAAGATGCGCTTATCGCCCGGATAAACTCGATTGCCGCAATCGAGGCGGCAAGCCGGGCACTGGACATGAAACTACGGCTGATTTCAGCGGAAGAGGAATACAAGAAATTCCCTGCCACCAAGCAGGTAATGGAGCAACGCGCCGAATCGATCAAGCAACAGATCGAGGTTGAAAAGCAGAAGCAGGAGAGACGTCTCTCGGAAGACATGGCCAAGCTGACAGAGTCACATAAACTGAAGCTGGAAAAAGCCCAGACAGAACTCGAAAAAGCGCGTGCTGAAAGAAACCATGCCAACCAGGAAATGCAGAAATACCTGCGCCTTTCCAAACTCGAGGGTGGCGGTGGCGTTTCCAAGACAAAGGTCGAGGAAAAGCGGAATGAATACCGTCAGAAAAATGCGGCAATGAAGCTGGCAGAAAACCAGCTGGCAGGGATCGAAATTGAACTCAAGAACGAACGGACGAAAAAACGCAATGAACTTCTCGACAAGTCACAGCAACTGAAAACCCTGGAAGTCGAGTATCAAAACCAGTTGATCAAGATCGAGACCGATGAAACCCGGGTCAGGACCAGCCTGGAAATGTCACGCCAGTCTGCACGGGGTGCCGCACGCATAACATTCGACAATATTGACGAGGATAATTTCCTGCGTATCAAGGCACCCGTTTCCGGTGTAATCACCTCCCTGAATTTCAAGGAGCCTGGAATACAGATCAAACCAGCCCAGCCAATCGTGGGAATCGCACCCGAAGATACCCGCCTGGTCCTGTTCATCGAGATTAATGAACAGAATCGTGGTCTCATCAAGGAGGGTTTGCCGGTAAAGATGAAATTTTCCGCCTTTCCCTACCAGAATCACGGGGTAATAAAAGGTACACTGGAGTACATCTCCCCTTCCACACGAATTTCACAGGTTACCAAGAAACCGGTATACAGGGGCCGTGTCAGCCTGGATCGCGATTATTTCAAGGTATCCGGTGCGAAATATCCGCTGCGGTACGGGATGACAGCGATAGCTGAAGTCGTTGTAAGAAAGCGCCGCCTTATCGATCTTGCGCTCGATCCCTTGCGTAAGATCAACGCATGAGGCGCAGGTCTTTGCGTATATCTGTTTAATGGCTCAGCCGTAATTTATTAGGGCCTGTTAACACTACGCAAATCGCCGCGTTGCCGCCTGAAATCAGGCCAGGCCAGGCGCGAGGAGAGAAGTTTAGTGATGCTAAATGAACGACGAGCAACGCCGCATGGCCTGATTGCAGGCGCAACCCGAAGGGACGGGGCCATTTTTCCGCAATCCTGCGTTAGCACTCGCTTGTGTAGCGCAACTACACGGCACTCGCGCTGCCTGGTCTTGCGAAAAAATGACCACCGTCGCGACGATTTGCGTAGCGTTAACAGGCCCTAGTTCGATCACTGAAATAATCCGGGAGAAGGTAATGATGGAAATTGCGCGCATTGAGGATCTGATAGTCAGTGCAGATGACTTTGTTACCCAGTTAAAGCTGAATGGTAATTTCGAGAACCTGATCGAGGAAATCCTGCTGGAAAAACTCACGGTACATGCCGCGAAAAAGCAGGGAATCACCGTCACGGATGACGAGGTGCAGGAACGTTTTGACCAGATACGCCGTGTTGAGGGGCTGCATCGCGCCCAGGATACAATCGATTTTCTGGATCGCCTGAAAATACCACTCGATACTTTCGAGCAGTACATTACCGATCTCCTCTACCGGGAAAAGATGCTCGCAGCCCTGACTACAGACGAGGCGATCAAGGAGTATTTCAATCTGCACTCACCAAAATTCGACAGTATCGAAATCAGCCATATCGTTCTGGATTCAGAGAGCAAGGCCCGGGAAATGATCGCCTATCTGGAGGATGACCCGGATAGTTTCGCGGATATGGCACGTGAGCATTCGCTGGCGACGGATACCGGAGAACGCGGTGGGCTGATCGGCAAGGTAACGAGAGGCAGCATGCAAAATGAAGTAGATGCGAAGATCTTCAATGCATCCCCCGGGGATCTCCTGGGCCCTTTTCCTTCGGAAGATGAATTGCTCTACGAGGTATTCATCATCAACAAAAAACATACCGCGCAACTGGACGAGGCAACCGCAAGGGATGTTTCCAAAATAATAATAGAAGAGTGGCAGGAAACCCGCGCCAAGGAATTTCGTGTCGAGATTCTTTAAATGATCGATTCGATTAACGCAGTAATATCCGGTAGTGCTAAATGAGGAGATACCGCTTTGACTGATGAAGAGCTCGGAAAATTTCTTACATCCGTAGAGTTCTTTTCTCCCCTGAGTCGCGAGGAGCTTGAAGGCATCGGCGATCGGATCGAAAGCAGATCCTTTGAATTCGGTGACACCGTCATCTCGGCAGGAGATGCCTGCGAGGGATTGTTCATCGTCAGATCGGGGGCCGTGAGGCTGTTTACCGAGGAACAGGGCAAGGAAACGAGTCTGGGTGTACGCAAGGCATCCGAGGTATTTGCCGAGATAGCGGCGCTCAGGGAGTACAAGGCGGAATATACGGTACGTGCATCTGCTAAAACAGAATTACTGCTGATTCCCCGCAAGGTATTCGCGCCCCTCCTGGCTGCAAATCCCGATGCGGAAGCCTTCATGTCACGCTATGCGGCCATATCGACCGCCGGCGGTCTCGTAACCAGACTGTTCAATCTGCGCGGCAAGGTTGATCCGGAAGAAACCGAAAAATTATTCAGCAGCATAGGGATCAAGCGGGTCAGAGCCGGCACGACCATACTCGAACAGGATTCCAGGGAGGACCGCAGGCTGTATTTTGTGCGGGCCGGCCGGGTGCAGTTGACCCGAACCGAAAACAAGGACAGCTACCCGCTGGCCACCCTTGGCCAGGGCGATGTCTTTGGAGAAAAGGCCTGTTTGATGCAACAGGAACAGGTGGCTACGGCGATCGCCGAGACCGATACCATTCTGCTGATTCTGCCGGAAGATACCGTCAAGTACGTCCTTGAACGAAATCCAAAGATTCGGGAAGTGCTTGAGGAACGCATCCTGTTTTCCGAAAGAGAGTTGCAGCGCCAGAAGAAACTGGCAGAAATGCGGCGTCGGCCCATCCGCTTCGATCTGGCATCCAGGGCGCGGTCTGGCGAGAACATCATCAGACGTTTCCCGTTGATCGAGCAGGCGGAAGAAATGGATTGTGGTGCCGCTTGCCTGGCCATGATTTGCAAGCACTACAAGATCCCGATGAGTCTGGGCAAGCTCAGGGAACTGGCAAATGTTACACAGGAAGGCGCGACGATGGACAGCCTCGCCAGGGTCGGTGAATTGCTGGGATTCACCACCCGTGGCGTCAAGTGCACCTATCAGAGCATGCTGGGTTTCGACATGCCATTCATTGCCCATTGGGAAGGCTATCACTACATCGTGGTATACGGCATTTCGAAACACAACATCTGGGTAGCTGATCCGGCGGTGGGTTTCAAGAAGATGTCTGTATCCGAGTTCGAAAAGGGCTGGACAGGCACCTGCCTGCTTTTTACACCCGGCGACAATATGATCCAGCTTTCGGTCGGCAGATCACCCTGGCTGAGATTCGTCAGCTACCTGAGACCGTACAAGAAATTACTGGGTTACCTGTTGCTGGCTACGCTGATCATTGATTTGCTGGGCATCGCGCCACCAATCATCATTCAGAACATACTGGACCGGGTCATTGTTCACCAGAATGAATCCCTGCTGAACCTGCTGATTATCGGCCTGGTCATCACCAGTATATTTACACAGATAACCACCGTACTCAGGGGTTATCTGTCGAATTTCATGTTGCGGAATCTGGATTTTTCCATGATGACCGGATTCTGCAAGCATACCTTTTCCCTGCCCCTCTCCTTTTTTACCAAGCGCAGGACGGGCGATATTTTTGCCCGCTTCCAGGAAAACGAGACCATAAGGGACTTTCTAACCCAGTCAACGGTGAGCACCATCCTGAATCTCCTGATGGTGTTTATTTATTTCACGGTGCTTTTTCTCTACAACGTCAAAATGACCCTGCTGCTGATCGCGCTGGTGATACCGGTCATCATACTGACTCTGGTGATTACCCCGAAGATCAAGCAGTATGCGCGGCGTTCATTCGAGGCCAGTACGGATGCAGAGGCGGTACTCATGGAAACCATCACGGGTGCTGAAACCGTCAAGGCCATGGGCATCGAGTACCCGATGAGACTGAAGTGGGAAAAACAGTACGCGACTTCGCTGGAGGTGAACTACAAGGCGGAGCAGTTCGATATTATCGTCAACTTCATTGGCCAGTTATTAAACGCCACCACCACCATCGTCATTCTCTGGGTTGGCGCCAACCTGGTGTTGAGCCAGGAACTGACCGTTGGGCAGCTGATCGCCTTCAACGCGCTGATGGGCAGTGTGATGTCTCCGTTGATGGGGCTGATCGGACTATGGGATGAACTGCACGAGGCAGGCGTCGCCATGGAAAGGCTGGGTGATGTCCTCGATCTGGAGCCGGAGCAGAAACCGGAGGACATGAGTTCGAGGATCCTCCTCCCGGACATGCATGGCGACATCTCCCTCCAGAATGTCTATTTCCGTTACGGAGGCAAGGAGACCGCGTATGTTCTGGAGGATATCAGTGTCGATATCAAGGCCGGTGAGGTCATTGCCGTAGTAGGTCAGAGTGGCTCGGGCAAAAGCACGCTTGCCAAACTGCTGGTTGGATTCTATCCACCGACAGAAGGCAAGATCCTGGTGGACGGCTATGACCTCAGTCTGCTGGACAAGGATTACTATCGGGCCCAGATCGGTTATGTCATGCAGAGCAACCTGCTGTTCTCCGGTACTGTGGCCGAAAATATCGCTATCGGAGACCAGAATCCGGACAGGCGCAAGATTATGGAGGTCGCCAAACTGGCCGATGCACACGATTTCATAAACAACCTGCCCCTGGGATATGAACAGATGGTCGGGGAGCGCGGTGTCGGTCTTTCCGGTGGCCAGATGCAGCGTCTGTGTATCGCACGCGCCCTGTACAGGGATCCGCGCCTGCTCATATTTGACGAGGCGACCTCCGCTCTCGACACGCATTCTGAAAGCAATATCATGAGTAATATGCGTGACATTCTCAAGGGAAGAACCGCGATCGTGATTGCACACCGCCTGAGTACGATCATGAGTGCCGACAAGATACTGGTTCTCTATAACGGTGGCATCGTTGAACATGGTACGCACGATGACCTGTTTGCCAATCGCGGGATGTATTTTCAGCTGGTTCAGAAACAGATGGCGGGTGCGCAGGAATGAAGGCACTGAGAACCGGAAAAATATCAGCAAGCTCATATGGCGGTTTAATCGAAAAAATCGAGATTATGCGCTCATCGCTGCGCTGGGCATCCAGTCTCGCCCGGCCCGAGATACAGAAACTGCTTCGGCAATGTACCGAACTGCGCGATGAGGTAATGCAGGTCTCACGCAAGGAGCGCTTTGTCCAGGCGACAACGGACGGTGCTGATTCCAGGGATGTGGAGCCCCTGACCAGGCCATCAAGGAAGAAAAAATCGACACGGGCCAGGCGCCAGGCACTCATCGACCGTAGTTTCGTGTTCGAAGGCGTGTTCGGCGACAGTCCCCGCTTGCTGGATGCGATGGAGATGGCTGAAAGAGCGGCTCCATCGGATTTACCCGTGTTGATAGAAGGAAAAAGCGGCACCGGCAAGGAACTGATGGCAAAGATCGTGCACGCCAACAGCCGGCGGGCTGATGCGGCATTTATCTCTGTCAATTGCGGCGCAATACCCGAAAACCTCCTTGAATCCGAACTGTTCGGACACAAGAAAGGCGCGTTTACCGGTGCATCGAGTGACCGGAAAGGCAAGTTCGAGGCGGCAAACGCAGGCACGATCTTTCTGGATGAAATTGGTGAATTGCCCCTCCAGGGACAGGTCAAGCTTCTTCGGGTATTGCAATCCCAGGAAATACAGCGTGTGGGCTCGGACCATGCAATTGCAGTGGATACCCGCATTGTCGCTGCAACAAACCGGAATCTGCTGGAAATGGCCGGGGAAGGTACCTTTCGAGAGGACCTGTTCTACCGTTTGAGCGTCATCCAGGTCAATCTACCCGCACTGCAGGAAAGACGGGACGAGATTCCCCTGCTGATCGATTTCTTTTCGGATGAGGCAGCCGAGAAACTGCAGCGACAGCCCATTCAGCTCACATCGCGGTTGCGGACATTTTTGACGAATTACGACTACCCCGGCAATATTCGTGAACTGCGAAACCTGATTTACAGGTTGTCCTGTCTGGCAGACGAGGTAGCTGATCTTCCTCACCTTCCGGAATCGATCCGGCCTGAGTTGTCCGGCAAGGACGGTGGAGCATCGGGAGACCGGGGTAAAAAAGTGTCACTCGCCGATGCAAAGAAATCGGCCAGTGATGCTGCGGAAAAACTGTTTCTCGAACAGGGTCTGCACCAGGTCGGGGGCAAGGTATCGGAGCTTGCCCGGCGCGCAGGCATGAATCGCTCCTACCTGCAGACGCTGCTGAAAAAACATGACATCAGTTCCAAGGAGTTCCGGGCAAAAAAATAGTCCGTATTGAACATCCGGTATGGTCCATCTTCCCGAGTCAAGCAGTGTCCGTGCCAAAAACGCCGGGAGGGTAGAAACCCGTCCCGGCATTCCCGAACTGCGGATCTGAATCAAGTACCGTAGTCGTAGGCGATGATGGTAGCAGCCTCGAGACAACCACCTCCATTCTCGCTACCGAACACATCGGCATGTAATCCGCTGACCTCCTCGGGACTTGAGGGTATCGACGAGCCCACCGTATCCGTCGCGATCACCCTCAGAATTTCCGTATCCGCATCTGTCAGTATGCAACGGTCACCGGTAACACACCCATCGACATCCGGTTGCAGGACCAGATCGCTCCCGGTCAGTACCAATGTCCCGCAAAGCCTCTCCTGATCCGCAGCATCGGTGTCCAGCACCACCAGCGAAGCAAGCAGAAGCGTTGGAGACACCTCCAGCACCCCGTCTACTGTAGCCGGAATAAAAGGTACGATGTCATTGTCCGTCAATTCATCGCCGGCCCGGGAGAAGATTTTGGTTCCCGTCTGAAGTTGCACCGTAACATCAGAGTCCGGAGCGAATCCCTGCCCTTCCTCGATCGCCAGTACGAACTGTTCCTGCGCATCCACACCGGACTGCACGACACCGGCAATCGAGGCAAAGGTGCCGGATTCGCCGAGTTCTATAACCTCTGCATCCATCACCAGATGATCGTCCTCATTGGCTCCATGGTGTTCACGGAGATGACCGATGACAGTTGCGGGATTTCCGTTTTCCAGTGTGAAAGGATCGGCAGGCATGCCGTCGTTTCCGAAGATACTGGTATCTTCATCAACCCTGATTTCCACGCAGCCATTCAAATCGCCTCCTTCATTGTGGGTACTGGCAGGTTTCTTAGCCTTGTTTCCCTTGTTATTACCATTACCATGGTTGCCGCTGTTACCACTGTCTGTGTCTTCCTCTTCTCCGCTGGATTCCTCATTGTCATCGCTTTCATCATCAAGCCCCTCATCTTCCTCCTCGTCTGAATCTTCATCGTGGTCCTCATCTCTCTCCTCCTCATCATCACGACCATCGTCGTCATCCCGAAGATTGACCGCATGTGTACCGCAGAGATCGAATTGATCATAATCCACACTGAGGTTTTCGATGGAACCTGACAGGCGAACCAGCTTGCCTGAAAATTCCTCGTCAACAACATTGACGAATACAACCGGTCGAAACTGGTACTTGCCCGATCCGGTACCAACGACATGGATTGCATTTTTTGCATCCATATCGATTTCAACGATAAGCGCAGAATTTGCCTCTACACAGACGACACCGCGGAAATTCAGATCCAGCTTGCCATTGCCTGGAATATGCGGGTGTGCTGTCTCGATGACATTGCCATCCTCGTCCTTGCGCACCAGTTCCAGATCCTCGAGAGTCATGCGGATCTTGCTGTAACATCCTGCGGGCACGTCCGGATCGACCGCAAAGATTTCCGATACATTTTCCAGTTCCAGAAGGTCGATCACTTCATGGCCTTCAAAGATGGTGACCTTGCCGTTATCCGAAAATAACTCCACCTTGATCACGGTCAACAGGATCTCCGAGAAGTCATCGGTCGGTGCATCCGTCATCAATACCGTGACGCTTCCCGTGCTGGCAGGAGTACTGAGGCCGGAACTGCCGAGCCCCCCTCCCCCACCACCGCCTCCCCCTCCACAAGCTGTCAGGAGAAAAGCCGTCAGCATCAGCATGAAGACAGGAAAACAAGTGGTTTTTACTCTGTTCATAATCATCCCTTTCATGGATTAATCAGCAGATAAAGCCTGAAGACGGACACCCCGGGCAGATATAGATCAATGAGATGAAATTCAGGCAGGGTTCTGAAATTGTCAGTCTTTTACTGATAGATCCTTTCGACCGGGAAATCTGTTACT
>JARFQV010000236.1 GCA_029287615.1 Pseudomonadota bacterium
GCTGTCACCGGTTGGAAACTGGTTTATACGACCGTTTACCCTGGGCCTGTCTGTCATGGGATTGCTGATCCCCGGACTGTGGCGTTCCCCTTCCCTCTGGATGGCCCTTGCCGTGCTCACCGGGATCCGTTTTTATCTCGATTGGCCGTCGGCGGATAATCATGCCTATTTGTTGAGTTACTGGTGCCTGGCATTTGCGATCTCCGCCTGGTTGGGGAACAGGGAGGTATTGTTTAACAATGCCCGCTACCTTGTTGCGCTGACATTCGGTCTTGCGGCTCTGCAAAAATGGATTTCACCTGATTACCTCAATGGTGTTTTCTTTCTGATTACTTTCTTTCTGGACGATCGCTTTGAAGAATTTGTCGTGTTGTTCAGCTCGGTAAGCTTTGAGCAGATAGATATTGCCCGCGAATACCTGGAAGGAGATTATCGTTCTGCACCCGCGCCGGACAGCTTGCCTTTTGCAATCCCGGTCTCGATGTGGTGGCTGGCCATTTTGTCGACGGCCTGGAACCTGGTTGAACAGACATTGATTGCAATCGCCTTCCTGGTGCCGAAAGAGTCCCGTCTGGGTCGCATAAGAGATCCGCTGTTGCTGCTTTTCTGTTTTACTATTTATGCCGTGGTGCCCGTGGTCAGCTTTGGCTGGCTGATACTGGCCATGGGCATAGCGCAGAGTGATGGAAAATCAGCAACGCTTCGCTATTGGTATACAGGCGCCTTTTTTGCCCTGATATTCTTCTACGAAGTCCCCTGGGCAGAAGTGTTGAATACGGCGATGTCCAATTAATGCAGGGTAAGCCGGATGACAGGGTTTGTCCGCCATGTTTCCCCGTGTAAGGATCAGGTACCGCGGATACATCCGCGGACAATCCTGTTCGTGGCGTTCGGTCAACCCGCCCACTGCAATTACCACCGTTCGTGGGAAAGCTGGTATGATCGGAAATCAGTCTGACAAAGGCCAGAATCAGAAAAACCCTTTTGGAGGAGTCCCCCGTGATGAAGAAAATCGTAGTGATGATCGCGTTGTCCACCTGCCTCACTATCGGCCTTGCATCCACCTCGATTGCAGATGACCGCATGGAAATGCGCGAAGCGGCTGGCGTGGAGGCAGGAGACCGGGTCGACCGCCGCAGGGAGGTGCGTGATAATGTCGAGGCGGATGCGGGTGAGCGCCAGGAAATGCGCGAAGCGGCCGGCGTGGAAGCAGGAGACCGGGTCGACCGCCGCAGCGAGGCGCGCGAATCCTTCGATTGAGCCCGGTTGTCAAAGGGCGCGGAAATCGCGCGCACAGCCTTGCGTGTCGGGAACGGCATGCGACATACCCTGTTTACAGGATGACTTTGACGTCCGCGAAAATCATGCAAGCTTTGCCGCCAGGTCAAATTCGTGGTGTTACCCACCCGGAACAGGAGGAGTACAACCCTCTGCGAAGCATGCGGTCAGGGATTAAATGCGGAGCGCAGGGACGATTCGGCCTGGCGGACATATTGATAACACGATTGTAATCGGTTAGCGTTATGATCGTTTCCATCAGTGTCGAATTGGTGGGCTTATGACGGAACCAACCTCGTCAAACCCGCTCCTGGCCGGTCTGGCAGAAGACCAGGTAGCGCAGCCGTGTACGCTGGTGATTTTCGGGGGCGGCGGTGATCTGTCACGTCGCAAGCTTCTGCCCGCCGTTTATAACCAGGCACTTGACGGCACCTTGCCGGCCAACTTCGCAGTGCTGGGCATTGCACTGGAGGAGATGGACGATGCCTCCTATCGCGACTTTTCACGTGAAGGCATCGAGCGTTTTTCGCGCCAGTCGCTGGATGCCCGCCACTGGTCGGATTTTGAGCGATTGTTACACTATCAACCAGGCTCTTTTGACGATCCGGAAACCTATACCCGTCTGAAACAGCGGCTGGAGGAAATCGAGCCGGCGTTTGGCATTCCCGGCAACCGGGTATTCTACCTGGCGATACCGCCCGGCTCGATCGAAACCTGCGTGGAAAATCTCAACATGGCGGGGCTGGTGCAGCCTGCCGGCGCTGGTCATCCGTTTTCCCGCATCATCGTGGAAAAGCCCATTGGCCACGATCTGGACAGCGCGCGCCGTGTAAACAGGACCCTCGGCGCGAATTTCGACGAAAGCCAGATCTACAGGATTGACCACTACCTGGGCAAGGAAACGGTACAAAACATCCTGGTCATGCGTTTCGGTAATTCGATTTTCGAGCCTCTGTGGAACGCCAAGCACATTGATAATGTGCAAATCACGGTGGCTGAGGAAGAGGGTGTAGGCACCCGCGCGGGCTATTATGACCGAGCCGGGGCACTGCGGGACATGGTGCAGAATCATATCCTGCAACTGCTCACCCTGATCGCCATGGAGCCGCCCTGGGCCATGAAAGCCGATGTGATCCGCGACCATCGGCAGGATGTACTCAATTGCCTGCGGCCGATCACAGCTGAATCCATAGACACATCTGTCGTGCGCGCGCAATATGGGCCGGGTTTCCATAACGGCGAGGATGTGCCGGGGTATCGGCGCGAGAAGGGGGTTGCACAGGATTCCACGACCGAGACCTATGTGGCACTGAAGGTGTTTATCGACAACTGGCGCTGGGCGGGCGTGCCCATCTATATCCGCACCGGAAAAAGAATGCCTAAACGCGTCAGTGAGATTGCAGTACAGTTCAGAAGTATTCCACCGATTCTGTTCAACGCCGATGTGGATCACCCGCTGGAACCCAACGTCCTGGCGCTGAGTATTCAGCCCAATGAAGGCCTGTCCCTGCGAATTGCCACCAAACTGCCTGGACCCAGGGTGCGTATCTACCCGGTAAAGATGGATTTCCGTTACGGCTCGACCTTCGGCGGCCAGTCACCAGAAGCCTACGAGCGACTGTTGCTGGATGTGATGGCCGGCGATGCGACACTTTTCATGCGACGCGATGCCGTGGAAACATCATGGGTATTTATCGAGGACATTCTCAATGCCTGGGAAAGCAGCCGGACCCGCTGGCTACCCGAATACAGCGCGGGTACCTGGGGTCCGCTGGAGTCAGATCGACTGATAGAAAGCGATAGCCGTAAGTGGCGGCTGTTATGAATGAATCGGAAAGAACCCGGATCCAGTCACACCCGCCACACAAGGTTACTATTTCCCGAATTCGGCAGGAGCTGGGTGGGCTTTGGGAGGGCTTTCGACAGGATCTCGGTGACGGGCAAGCCATTACGCGCGCCTGCATGTCCAACCTGATCGTATACTGCGAAAATGACGAGCAGTGCCAGGAGGTCGAACAGGCTGTGGCGGGCATCGTTCTTTTGCATCCTGCCCGGGTACTGCTGTTAGTAGGAAGCGGCAAGACCACCGATCAGGAGATTGATGTGTATGTCTCCGGTTATTACTGTGCGCTCAGCAGCGGCTTGCAGGTTTGTTCTGAACAAATACGTGTCGTTGCCAATGGCGATTCCATCCGGCGTCTGCCTTCGATTACACGCGCCCAGCGCGTTGGGGACCTGCCCACGACCTTGTGGTGGGTGTCCCGGCAACCGCCACCTTTCGCCGGCAAATTGTTTTTCAAACTCGCCGACATGTCGGATCAGATCATTTACGACAGCACCGGCTGGACCAATCCATCCAGGGGTATACAAGCCATGTCGCGCTGGGTTGCCGCCCAGCGGGGCGAATATGTGATTTTCAACCTGGCCTGGCGGCGCCTGAAACCCTGGCGCAGCCTGCTTAGCCAGGTGCTCGATCCGGTGGTTCAGGCCGATGGACTGGAGCGGGTATCACGCGTAAACATCGAGCACGGACCTCATGCATTGTCAATGGCCTCGTTACTGCTTGGCTGGCTGGCTTCCCGGCTTGGCTGGCAGCCAATGGATGGTACGGTATCACAAGGTAAGGAAATCCTGCTGAACTTCAGTTTCTCCGGTCGCCAAATCCCGACTGCGGTCAAACGCATGGACAAAGGCAAGCCTGTCCCACACAAGGTGCACTGGTACTGGCGTGATAATACAGGGGAACATCGTGTGGTATTCGCGCTGCTGGATGATGAGCGCCTCGGTATTCTGGAGAAAAGCTCGGACTTGCCAGTCAGGGTGATTGCGATACCGAAACTGGATCTGAGTGAACTGGTATCTGCGCAAATGGCGCATCGTACTCGAGACAAGGTCTTTGAAGAGGCGGTTGAGATGGGTAATGTAATGACTTCCGTCTTGAGCACCTGATCACAGTAGTCCTTCGTCGAGAGTGCATTCTGCAAAAAAGTCCCGGGTACGGTGTTTTTCACAGAAAAAGAGGGCGGTTTCAGCTGCCAGGCTGATCAGAGCTAAACATTCCATTTATTCAACATACACTGATTGATTCCCCGATCCTTTGCTGAACCAGAACACAGAGTAAACCCGTGGCCCAGGCATGAAGGCGGAGGGCAGGTGTGCATCCCTGTAGTTGCACCAGGATGGCGCATCCCGATCTACCCATGCTAAGTCCTGGTGCGCTCCTCGTGTCCACGAGGGCGGTTGCAGGGCCAGGATAAACGCTACACGTAATTGGCACAGATCTCGCATCCTTTCTCACCAGCACACGCAAGCGAGGGCGCGATGCCGATCGATCTCAAACATTATCCTGCCTCCGACTTCTTTGACGAGATGCTGGTGCGTTCGAACCGGGCGCGCTCGCACACGAAAGGGATGGTCAGACTACTACGGTCTCTTGATGACAAGGAGCTCGCTGCCCGACAGGCATCTGCCGAACTTGCCATCAAGGAGATGGGAATAACCTTCTCGGTTTACTCCGAGGATGAGGGTACCATCGATCGCGTCTGGCCTTTCGACATCGTGCCGCGAATTCTTGCGATCAGGGAATGGAGTCGCATCGAGGCCGGTCTCATCCAGCGCGTGAACGCGTTGAACCAGTTTATCGACGACATCTACCACGATCAGCGTATTATCGCCGAGGGTGTGTTGCCGCCGGAAGTGCTGGCGAAATCGAAGAACTTCCGTCCGCAGTGCGTTGGTGTCAACACCCCGTTTGGTGTGTGGGCACACGTCTGCGGATCGGACCTGGTACGCGACCGGGACGGCGAGATCTACGTCCTTGAGGATAATCTCCGGGTACCATCCGGCGTCTCCTACATGCTCGAGAACCGTCAGGTGACCAAGCAGGTGTTTCCCGAGCTTTTCGAGCGTTACGCACCGCTTCCGGTAGATACCTACGCCGCCCAGCTATATGCCGTCCTTGCCCAGCTCTCGCCAAGACGTACCTCGCGTCCCGAGGTCGTCGTACTCACGCCTGGCATATACAACTCAGCCTACTTCGAGCACGCCTATCTCGCCCAGGAGATGGGCTGCGAGCTCGTCGAGGGACGGGACCTCTTCGTCCAGGACGACTGCGTGTACATGCACACCGTCTCCGGATCCCAGCGGGTAGACGTGATATACCGTCGGATCGATGATGATTTCATGGATCCCGAGGCGTTCCGCGCCGACTCGATGCTCGGTGTCCACGGCCTCCTCAGGGCCTGGAAGGCGGGCAATGTGGGGCTTGCGAACGCACCGGGCGCAGGTGTGGCGGACGACAAGGTTATCTATGCCTTCGTACCCGATTTCATCCGCTTCTACCTCGACGAGGAACCGCTGATCCCGAACGTACCAACCTACCGCTGCCTCTTCGAAGATGAGTGCGAGTATGTGCTTGCGAATCTCGACAAGCTTGTCGTCAAACCCGCTAACGAGTCGGGCGGTTATGGCATGTTGATGGGCGAAACAGCAAGTAGCGCCGAACGCGAGCGTTTCGCCGGGCTTATCCGGTCGAATCCGCGAAACTACATCGCGCAGCCGACGCTTGGCCTTTCAACCGTGCCAACTGTGGTCGGGCACAATCTCGAGCCGCGGCATGTTGACCTGCGGCCATTCATCCTGAGCGGACAGTCAACCCGGGTGACAACGGGCGGTTTGACCCGGGTGGCGCTGCGCAGGGGGTCGCTGGTGGTGAACTCATCGCAGGGCGGCGGCAGCAAGGATACCTGGGTCGTCGACACGGAGGGCGCCTGATATGCTCTCCCGCGTAGCCGAGAGTCTGTACTGGATGTCCCGCCACATCGAGCGTGCCGAAAATATCGCACGGGTGGTTAACGTCAATGCGAACATACAGCTCGACTTGCCCCGGGGGGTTGCCCCCGACTGGAAACCACTAATTGACGTCAGCGGAGCGAACGAACTCTTCGAGAAAAGGCACAGGGATTACGGCGAACGTCAGGTTATCCGCTTCCTGCTCGGGGATCGGGAAAGTCCCAGTTCCGTGCACAGCTGTATCCGAAACGCTCGCGAGTGCTGCCGAACGGTTCGCGATATCCTTCCACGAGAGGCCTGGCAATACCTTACCGAGCTGCAGCTGCACATTGACGAGAACCTCAATATGGGCGTCACGAAGCGTTGCCGCCATGGTTTTCTCGGACGCATCATCCGCACCTGTCAGATGATGATGGGTCTGCTCGGATCGGTGATGACACGTGATGTCGGCTATCAGTTCCTGCGGCTTGGCCGCAATCTCGAGCGCGCCGATATGACGACCCGGTTCCTCGATTTGCGCCTCTCTGTTCCCGATTCGGACCGGCTGTCTGATCTGGCTTCCCTGGAGACCGTGCATTGGGTGAACATCCTGGGATCTCTTTCTGCCTATCATATGTATCGGCGCAAGATGCAGGCCCAGGTGCAACGCGAGCATGTGCTCTGGTTTCTGCTCAAGGACGACGAGTTCCCACGGTCCTTCATGCACTGCCTGAACGCGGTCGAGGAAAGTCTCGGAGGTCTGGAGAACAATCACCCATGCCTGGTCGTGGTGCGCAGGATCGTCAAGGATTTCGAGCAGACTCGTGTCGAGGGGCTCGCACCCAAAAGCCTCGTCAAGGTCGTTGATCGACTGCAATGCGGCTTGATGGACCTCCATGCAACGGTCGCGCGCATGTACTTTCTGCCGCCGCCCGTTACCCCGGCTCGGAAACCGCCCTCCGTCAAGCCTGGAAAACGATCGAAAAAAAGTGGCTAGCCACTACCTTCGGTTCCCTGCAACGGGCCTGCATGGCAAGCCGGAGATTCGAATCCTGGGGTAATCCTGGCCAGTCTGGTGCATTAGCCGGCGGGTCGGCATCAATAC
>JARFQV010000238.1 GCA_029287615.1 Pseudomonadota bacterium
TTCTCAATCAGCGCTTCACCGAATGCGGCCTGCGAAATTCCTCCACTGACGAATCGGGTAATGGACTGGCCATACTGCCGGGTACGAATCAGGGTAATCGCAGCATACTCCTGATGGCGCATGCCGACACGCCGTTTCCGGAATCGGTGCAACACACCATCTCGGTGGATACCGGCCTGGTGTCGGGACCGGGTGTCGCGGACAATGGTCTGGGACTTGCGGTACTGGCCACCCTGCCCACCATCCTGGAAAGACTCGATATCCAGCTGCTTTCCGACCTGGTGCTGATGGGTGCCGTCAAAAGCCTGGGACGCGGGAACATGCAGGGCCTGCGTTTTTTCCTGGACAACACCGAACTACCGATATCTGCCGGCATATCGATAGAGGGCGTTGAGGTTGGCAGGCTGAACTATATATCACCCGCGCTGCTGGGCGGCGAAATTACCTGCAAGGCGCGCAGCGATGCTGAACTCAAGGGAGACAATACATCCTGCGTGATCGCCATGCTCAATGAAGTCATCAGCCGTCTGCGACACATACCGGTAAGCGAGGATGCATCCACTACCCTGGTACTCGGCGCCCTGGAAGGTGGTACTTCCTACAAGACACCGGCACGATCGGCGATGCTCCGGTTTCAAGTCCGGGACAATTCAGGTCAGGCAATGGCCGATATCGAGCAGCAAATCCGCGACATCGTGGATGAGCTTTCTGCTTCCGGGAACGTCAGCGTGAATTTCGAAGTGATTGCCCGTACCAGCGCGGGCGGCCTGGAGGCCGAACACCCGCTGGTGATTCAGGCGCGGCGTATCATAACCTCGCTGGGCATCCAGCCACATACCGACCCCTTTTCCACCTCCGTATCCAATTTTACCGAAAAGGGCATTCCATCCATTACCATAGGCATATCCCGCGGTCAGCATCTCAACGAGTATGACGAAGCGGTTGCAATCGATCCGATAATGAAAGGAGTGGCGCAGCTGATTGGCGTACTGCTGGCAATAGACGGGGGCTGCTGTGACTAATATCGACAGCTGGCTGGATAAAAACACGTACCATCATAGTCAGTTCTGGGACCTGGTGCGCATGATCCGGGAAAAGGAAAAACAGGAACTGACCGTGTCTCTGTGTATTCCGACCCTCAACGAGGAAAAGACCATCGGCAAGGAACTGGTACTGTTCAAGTCCGAACTGGTCGATCGTTACCCCCTGCTTGACGAGATCGCGGTCATTGATTCGGGCTCCACGGACAGGACACTGGAAGTGGCTGCGGATTTTGGCGCCGACGTCTACCTGGCAACCGATATTCTGCCGCACCTGGGTGCACGGCAGGGCAAGGGGGAAAATCTCTGGAAGGCGATCCATCAGCTCAAGAGCGACATCATTGTTTACATCGATGCGGACATCAAGAACATACACCCCCGATTTGCCTATGGTCTGGTCGCACCCCTGATCTACCGCCCCGAGGTCAAGTATGTAAAGGCCTTTTACGATCGCCCGCTGGCCATGTCCAATGAAATTCGCCCCTCCGGTGGTGGGCGGGTTACCGAGATACTGGTACGCCCCCTGTTTTCCCTGTTCTTTCCGGAGCTGGCCGCCCTGATCCAGCCATTATCCGGCGAATATGCGGTAAGGAGGGAGGTACTTGAACGTATCCCTTTCCCCATCGGCTACGGTGTCGAGACATCCCATCTGATCGATGTCTATTCGGAATGGGGCATGGAGGCCTTCGCACAGACCGACCTGGACCGGCGTGTACATCGCCATCAGGCCACACGCGACCTGGGCAAGATGTCTTTCGGCATCCTTCATGCCTTTCTCAGCAGACTGCGCTCCCGCAACATCGTTCCGGAACTACCCACGCTTACCCCCATTCTCCGCCAGTTCCAGGTTCGCGACAAAAAGTACGAGCAGGTAATCCATGAACTCTACGAGGAAGAGCGCCCGCCGATGATCCAGGTACCTGAATACCGCAGCCGGTACGGACTGGACACCTGAATCGAACGAATATGGCAACAGTTAACAACCCGGCATCCACCCAGGCTCTATCACCGTAGCTGTAAGCTCTCACATCATGCGGGTCGCGATCGTTCACTACCATCTGCATACCGGCGGCGTTACCCGCATTATCGAGCACAGCGTGTCTGCACTTCAGGCAAAGGGAATCCGGGTAGTGGTACTGTCAGGGGAAGCGCCCGCCGGGCAGGACTGGAAATCACCGACTTCTATCGTCAGTTCACTCGCCTACGATACACTGGATCACTCCGGTGTTACCCCCCGACAGCTTGCCGGTGAACTTGATGCAGCTGCCCGGGAGGCACTGGGCGGACCACCGGATCTCTGGCATGTACACAACCACTCTCTGGGAAAAAACCTCTCCCTCCCCGGTGCACTGCATCAGCTCGCTGAATCCGGGCAGCGCCTGTTGCTGCAGATTCACGACTTTCCCGAAGACGGCAGGCCCGCAAACTACCGGCGCATGCTGGACACCATCGGTCGCGGTGATCCGGAACACCTGTCAACGCTTTTATATCCGCAGGCAGGCCAGATTCATTACGCGGTATTGAATAGCCGGGACCTCGACGCGCTTCGGGAGGGAGGCTGTCCGGCCGCTTGCCTGCATGTCCTGCCCAACCCGATATGGCTGGGTGAACCCGGCGAGGAAAATCACCCCCGCAAGCGCACATCGGGTCCATTTTACCTGTACCCGACCCGGGCCATACGCCGCAAGAATATTGGCGAGTTTCTGCTCTGGTCTGCCGTAGCAGACACGGGCACGCGCTTTGCCACCACCCGCGGCCCGCTGAACCCCGCTGAACGACCGGCCTATGAACGCTGGCGTTCCTTCTCCGCGGAACTGGGCTTACCGGTACAGTTCGGGATTGGTGAAGAGTATGCAGGTTCATTCGAATCACTCTTGCGCTCCGCAGATAGCCTGGTCACCACCAGTGTCGCGGAGGGTTTTGGCCTGGCCTTCCTGGAGCCCTGGTTGATCGATCGCCCGGTGACCGGCAGGAACCTGCCCGAGATCACCCATGAGTTTGAACAGGCCGGGGTGGAGCTTAACGGCCTGTATGATCGGGTGGAGATACCCGTAGACTGGATTGGCCTCCCTGTGCTGGAAAAGAAGGTACAGGCCGGGCTGGAGAGGGTACTCGGTGCGTATGGACGCAAACCGGTTCCAGAGGATGCAGCGCGTACGCTCGGGGCCTGGATCAGGAACGCACGAGTAGACTTCGGTCGCCTCGACGAACCCCTGCAGGAACAACTGATTCGCATGGCGAGGGACAGCGTCGGTGCACGCACGGAAATCGAACCGGCAAGGCTTGTGATACCCGATGCCGGTATCCGGCAAATCCATCGCAACCGCAAGGCCATACTGGATGCGTACAGCCTCGGGGGATACGGGGAGAAGCTGACCGGCATCTATCATTCCATGCAAAATTCCCCGGTCGAACCGCCCGGAGCCTTGTCCGGTACCGCCATTCTCGACTGCTTCATTGCACCCCAAAGACTACATCTGCTGAGGAGTTGACAGGAATGAGCGAACATCCGTCCCCGGGGGAGAAAAAGTCGTTGATCGAAAGGATCCGGCAACTCTCCGCTCCACTCGATCCAGAACCAAGCGCTTACCCTGCATCATACCAGCCACTGGAGGGAATCCGTGCCGTGGTATTCGATATCTACGGCACCCTGCTCATCTCGGCATCCGGTGATATCGGTGCTGGCGAGGGCAGCGACGAGGATCCGGACTTTCACAAGGCACTGGCAGCCGCCGGACTGCAGTGCAGTGACGAACAACTCCATGGTACCAGGCTGCTCCATGCGGCCGTTCGCAGCGCCCAGGCCATACGCAGGCGCGAAGGGATCGAATACCCGGAGGTGGACATCCTCCGTGTGTGGGAAGAGGTGATTCGGGAAATCGCGGACATACTCCCCATCGGCCAGGTCTCCTGGCAACAACTCAGGAGCATGGCGCTTGAATACGAATGCCTGACCAACCCCGTGTGGCCGATGCCGGGTGCATCACATACCTTGCACAGATTGCATGAACGCGGTCTGATACTGGGGATCGTCTCCAATGCCCAGTTCTATACCCCGCTGATGTTCCCCGCCCTGCTGGATGCGGAACCCGGGCAATTCGGATTTGATCCCATCCTGTGCACCTGGTCCTTCGAGGCCCTGGAGGCAAAGCCTTCCACTGCCCTGTTTCAGCGCACGATCGGAGCACTGGAGATCAATCACGGGATCCCTGCAGACGAGATTCTCTACGTCGGTAACGACATGCTCAAGGACATCTGGCCGGCACAGGCAACGGGATGCAGGACCGCCCTCTTTGCCGGTGACAGTCGTTCGCTGCGCCTGCGCGGGGATGACGAGCGCTGCCGTAATACAGTGCCCGATATCGTCATTACCGAGCTGACCCAGCTGCTCTCAGTCTGTGGCTAATACGAGGTTGCCGAACCCGTCGACCCGACACAACCAGCCGGACGCAACATAGGTCGTCGCTACGGTCTCGGTAACCAGCGCAGGTCCACTGATCTCCTGACCTGCCCCCAGCGTCTCCCGCGCCCATACCAGCATTTCACCCCATCCATTTCCAGGCGGGATTCTCCGGGGCCCTGTGCCTGAAGGAGCGGCACCGACAGACTCCAGCACGACGTCCGGCGTAGGGCCCCGAAGCCCGCAACGCAGGTTGACCAGCTCGATTTCTGTCTGCAACTGGTGTCCATACAGCCGCTCATGGCCCCGGTGGAAAGCCTGCGCCGATGTCCTTTTTCCCTGCCATGGAATATTCAGGGTATAGGACTGCCCGCGGTAGCGCAGGTCCAGACTGTAATCTGCCGTAACATCGGTGTCTGCCAGACCCTCGGCAGCCAGATCTGCGCGACCCTTTGCCGCCAGGGCCTCGAACTGCTCCAGCAATGCCGCGTCATCGAATTCGTCCAGCATTCCGCTGAGTGTGCGAGACAACTGTCTTGCCCGTGGCGCCGCCAGCATCCCCAGCGCGGAAAGCACACCGGCATGGACCGGGACCAGCGCCCTTGTCATGCCCAGTGACTCTGCCAACGCACAGACATGCAGTCCACCGGCACCACCAAAGGAGACAAGCACGTGATCCCGGGGATCAACGCCGCGCTGAACGGAGATGACCCGCAGGGCACGCACCATGTGCTCGTTGGCGACCCGAACGATTCCCTCGGCCGCGGCTGCCGTGCTTGTACCCAGCAAACCGGCAAGCCCGGAGACCGCGCCTCTGGCCGCTTCCACATCCAGTTGCATGGCGCCGCCCAGGAAGGCATCCGGCTGCAATCTGCCCAGCACCAGATTCGCATCGGTGACGGTGGGCTCCACGCCACCTCGCCCGTAACAGGACGGCCCGGGATCGGCGCCGGCCGATTCAGGCCCTACCTGCAGAAGGCCACCTGAATCCACCCGGGCAATCGAACCACCGCCAGCACCGATGGTGTGCATGTCCACCATCGGTACGGCTACCGGCCAGTGGCCGATGCGCCCTTCGGTGGTCAGGCGGACCTCGCCATCGATCAGTGCGACATCCGTGGACGTACCACCCATGTCCAGTGTCAGCAGGCGCGGACATTGCGCCGAGTGACCCACAAATCGTGCCCCCATCAGACCACCGGCAGGACCCGATAAAAGCAGATTGACCGCCTTGCTGCCCGCCTGGGTGGCACTAACGATACCACCGGAACTCTGCATGACCGCCACCGGTGCGGGTTGCAGCTGCTCACCCAGTCTGCGCAGGTAACCATCCACCAGGGGTCCGACCCAGGCATTCAGCCACGTGGTGATCCCGCGCTCGTATTCACGATATTCAGGCAGGACATCAGAGGAACGGGAGACGAAAATCCCCGCTGAAACCAGTGCCTCGATGGCGCGCTCATCACTGTCATCGACAAAGGAAAACAGCAGATTGATCGCCACCGCTTCCGGTGCCAGCGCCTCCAGCTGCTGGCTGACCCGCTGCCGGTCCGCCTCGTCCAGTACCTGTACCACCCCACCGTTGGCATCCCGCCTGGCGCCGACCTCGATACAGTGGTCACGTGGAACGGGTGGCAGGTTGAGCTCCGGTTGCAGATTGTAGAGTTCACGGCGCGCCTGCCGGCCAATGGTCAGGACATCACCGAGACCCCGGTTGGTGATATAGACCGTGCGCACTCCTTTGCCCTCGAGTACGGCATTGGTCGCCACCGTGGAGCCATGCACGACCTGCAGGTCCCCGGTATCCAGCCCGAGATCACGAATTCCCCGCAGGATGGCCTGTTCGGGGGCCGCTGGCGTGGACAGGACCTTGTGAATCCGCAGCCGTGGACCATCCAGCAGCACAAAATCGGTAAAGGTACCACCGGTGTCGATTCCCAGTAACATAGGCATGGTTCCCGAAACTTTCCGAAACAAGGAAAGGAAGGATTTACAGACAGACTCCGTTACCGCAAAATAGCCGCTTGCAGGTATCCGGCTCTGTACTCCGGCTCGCATTTCCAGGGTATCCCCGGGGCTGAAGCCGCACACCGCCAATCATCCATGTACCCAGATATCATTCGTCTGGTTTTGCCTCAAAAATACTGGAATGGTAAGTCAAATGGAAACGGAAGTCCTCGTCCAGGCTGAACGCCTGACCCGCTACTACGACAGGAACTGCGCCGTCCGTAATGTCAGTTTCCAGCTGAACAAGGGCGATGTACTCGGTTTTCTCGGGCCCAATGGCGCAGGGAAATCCACCACCATGCAGATGATTACCGGTAATCTGGCGCCCAGCGCCGGCAAGGTCTCCATAGAGGGCGTGGATCTGCTGGACAGCCCGAAAAAGGCCAAGGGCAACATCGGATACCTGCCGGAAACCCCCCCCCTGTATCGCGACTATACCGTCGACGAGTTCCTCTACTATTGCGCCAGGCTGCACCGGGTTCCGCGCAACCGGATCCGCGGGGCAGTCGGCACGGCACAGGAACGCTGCGGTCTGGACTCCGTGCGCGACCGGCTGATCGGCAACCTCTCCAAGGGGTTTCAGCAGCGCGTTGGAATTGCCCAGGCAATCCTGCACAGCCCCCCTGTGGTCATTCTCGACGAACCCACGGTGGGACTGGATCCGATCCAGATCCGTGAGATCCGCACGCTGATCCGTGAACTGGGTAGAGAACACGGCATCATCCTCTCCACCCATATCCTGCCAGAGGTGCAGGCTACCTGTAACCGGGTGCAGATTATCAACCAGGGATGCCTGGTCTACTCGGACACCACAGAGTGTCTGGAACAGCAATTACACGGCAACACCCTGATTGCCGCCTTCAATGCGCCCCCCTCCCTGGACGAGATCAGCGCGATACCCGGCGTTACCGGGATCGACCAGCTGCCCGACCAGCGCCTGCGGATTCATTACGAGAACGGGCGCAATCCGGCGGAGACCATCGCCGAGGAAGCCGTTGCGGGGCACTGGCGCATCTTCGAGCTCAGCCCCGAGCGGCGCAGCCTGGAGCAGATCTTCATCGAGCTGACCTGTTCCGAACCCGCCATGCACAGCAAGGACACCACCAGATGATCACCACCATCGCCGCCCGTGAACTGAAGAGTCTGTTTCTCTCGCCGCTTGCCTGGTCCATCCTCGCCGTAGTGATGTTTATCCTGGCCTATCTTTTCCTGGCCTCTGTGGATGCCTATCTGACTGTGCAGGGCCAGCTTGCGGGCATCGAGGGTTCACCTGGTGCCACGGATATCATCGTCGCCCCGTTGCTGGCGGATGCCGCAATCATCCTGTTGCTGGTCACACCACTGATCACCATGCGTATACTCAGTGATGAACGCCGCAACCGCACCCTCAGCCTGCTGTATTCCGCACCGGTGTCGATGACGGATATCGTGTTGGGAAAATACCTTGGCATACTGTCCTTCTTTCTGATCCTGCTGGCGCTCCTGACCCTGATGCCCCTGTCACTGCTGCTCGGTACCGCTCTCGACCTCGGCAAGCTGGCCTCCGGACTGATCGGCCTGACGCTGCTTCTTGCGGCCTTTTCGGCAATCGGGCTGTATATGTCCTCACTCACCGCCCAGCCGACTATCGCGGCAGTCAGCACATTCGGACTGCTGCTCTTGCTCTGGATCATTGACTGGGCCGGCAACAGCCAGAACGAGGCGAGTGGCCTGTTCAGCTATCTGTCGATGCTGCGACACTACCAGTCACTCCTGAAAGGCGTATTCAACAGCACCGATGTGGTCTTTTACCTGCTGATCGTCATCACCTTTCTCACCCTCAGCATACACCGTCTGGATGCTGACCGTCTGTCCCATTAATCAACAGCGAATTCCATGGAAGTTACCCCCAAGTCCCGATTTATCCTGCGATTCCAGGCACTGGTGTTTTTCGTCTTCTTTCTGGGCATCATTGGGCTGCTGGCCTGGCTCAGCACCCGCTATGTCTACCAGGCAGACTGGACGAACAACGCCCGTAATACCGTTTCGGTGGACACCCGCAGACTGCTGGACGAGCTGGACGAGCCTGTCTTCATAACCGCCTTTTCGCGCCAGAACAATCTGCTGCGCGAGCAGATCAGGGATCTGGTCGGCCGCTATCAGCGCCACAAGCAGGACATCAGCCTCGGCTTCATTAATCCGGATACCGATCCGGAACGGGTACGCGAACTCGGTATTACCGTGGACGGAGAGTTGCTGATCAGCTATGAGGGACGCAGCGATAAAATCCAGCAGCTCTCCGAACAAAAGCTGACCAACGCCCTGCTGCGCATCTCACGGCGGTCGGACCGCTGGATCACCTTTCTGTCCGGACACGGCGAGCGTATGCCGGACGGTCAGGCCAATCACGACTACGGCGTCCTCGGCAAGGAACTCGAACGCCAGGGAATCGGGGTACAGAGCATCAACCTGGTGGAAACCGTCATCCCATCCAATACCCATCTGCTCGTGATCGCCGGGCCCCAGGTGGATCTCCTGCCCGGGGAGATCCGTCAGATACTGAACTACATCGAGGCCGGTGGAAACCTCTGGTGGCTTGCCGAACCGGGAGAGGAACGCGGCCTGACGCCACTTGCCGAGGAACTGGGGATCGAGTTCCTGCCTGGAATGGTCGTGGATGCGAGCACCCAGCTGTTCGGGATACAGGATCCGGCCATCGTCGTCATACCGGACTATCCATTGCACCCGGCGACACAGGGCCTGAATGCCATCAGCCTGTTTCCGCACACCACCGGACTGGAGACCGGGGAAGGCGGCCCCTGGCAGGTCCAGCCCCTGCTCACCACACTGGAACGCACCTGGACCGAGACCAGCGAGCTGGTTGGTGACATCGCCTATGACCCCGACAGCGATGAACGACCGGGCCCGCTGGACATTGCAATCAGCCTGAGCCGCGACGTTCCCGAAGGTTCAGCGGAGGGAAGCGGGGCTTCGCGTGAGCAGCGCATCATCGTCGTCGGTGACGGGGACTTCCTGTCCAACGCCTATATCGGCAATGCAGGCAACCTGAAGCTTGGACTCAACATGGCGCACTGGCTCAGCCATGACGATGCCTATATCAATATCCTTCCAAGGGCCGCCAGCGACCAGCAACTGCAGCTGGGGCAGATGCAACAGGCGTTAATCGCCTTCGGGTTCCTGGTTGTGCTGCCATTGCTGTTGATGATCATCGGGCTGGTGATCTGGATGCGAAGGCGCCGCCGCTGACCGGCAGAGCAAGAGACAGTGACCTCACGTACCCTGCTCAATCTGTTCCTGATCCTGATTACGGCCACTCTGGTACTGGTCATCATCTACCGGCCCGGCATCGCACCGGAAACACCGCTACCGAACCTCACCGGTATCGACCCGCAGTCTGTCGATGAAATACATATCAAGCGGACCGGCCGTGATGACCTGACTCTCGAGAAACGCAACGGACACTGGTTCTTGTCCGGTTCACCGGAACGACCGGCCGCTGAACTGCAGGCCCGGACCCTGGCAGGACTCGCTGGCGAGTCCTCCATTACCCGGTACCCGGCAGGTGAACTCGACCTGGAAAAAATTGGCCTGGTCAACCCGGCCGCACGGATCAGGCTGAATGACACCGAAATCCTGCACGGGACTACCGAAGCCCTGGACGGTAATCGATATGTGCGTATCGGCAATACGGTGCATCTGATCAATGACCGTTATCACCGGCTGGTTCTGGGCGATAGTTCCACCTTTCTCAGTACGAAGTTGTTGCCGGATACTGCCGAAGTAACCCGTCTTGATCTGCCCACACTGGAAATCACCCGTTCAGCGGATGGCAAGTGGACCGTGAATCCGCCAGTACCGGACACGGATGCGGAGAATGTCACCCGGCTGGTTCAGGCCTGGCAGAATGCCCGTGCCGTGTATGTAAGCGCTTACCCGGAAACCACTACACAATCGCAGGGCAGGCTCACCCTCCACCTGGCGGGTGAGGAGGCAGCGGTTGTGTTCGATATCATCTCCCGATCGCCCGAGCTGGTGCTGGCACGACCAGCCTGGAAGGTGCGCTACCACATGGGCGGTGATGATGCCGAACGATTGCTGGTGTTGCCAAAGAGCGCGACAGAACCGGTACCGGATGGCGGGTAACTGATGGATAAAAGTCCCGCTTGTGCGTCCATGGCATGCCTGAATTACCCGAGGTAGAAACGACCCGCCGCGGAATCGCGCCTCATATCGAGGGCCGTCAGATCCTCCGGGTTATTGTGCGCAATCCCAATCTTCGCTGGCCGATACCCCGGACGCTGGATCGGCACCTGAGCGGCCAGACCGTGGAGAAAGTAAGCCGTCGCGCCAAGTACCTGCTACTCACGACCGCCCATGGCACCGCCCTGTTGCATCTGGGTATGTCCGGAAGCCTGCGTATTATCCAGGACGGGGCACCCGCCGAGGCTCATGATCATGTCGATATCTGTTTCACCAACGGTCGGGCATTACGCCTGCGGGACCCGCGCCGCTTTGGCGCGCTGCTCTGGGCAGGCAGGAAGCCGGAACAACATCCACTGCTGGAAAATCTGGGTCCCGAACCGCTCGGTGAAGACTTCAACGCCGATTACCTCTACCGGCGTTCCCGGGGCCGTCGCATCGCCATCAAACCCTATCTGATGGATAGCCACACCGTTGCCGGCATCGGCAACATCTATGCGAACGAGGCCCTCTTTCTGGCTGGTATCCACCCCTTGCGCGCCGCTGGCCGGATCTCCATCAACCGTTACGAAGGGCTCACGGAGATGATCCGCCGTGTGCTCGGGGAATCCATTCAGCAAGGCGGTACGACGCTGCGCGATTTCGTCAACGACCGGGGCGAACCAGGCTATTTTCGCCTCTATCTCCATGTCTATGGCCGCACCGGTGATCCCTGCCCGGTATGCGCCATGCCGGTCCGCCAAATACGGCAATCACAACGAGCGACCTACTACTGCGCACATTGCCAGAAATAGGCCGACGCCGGATGCCTGGTCCTGTTTACAGGCCCCGGGATGGTATTAAATCCGCATCGATCATGATCTCAGTGGGGTTATCCAGATTGACACGGTGTTCAATCGGATGCTCGACCGGGATATCGAGACGGGTCTTCTTGCCGGCTTCGGTTTCGAAATAGATTACCCGGTCTTCCAGGGGGCCCGCCAGTACATAGTGTTTACCCCCGGATCTTCCATGTCATTACCGGTGCCGGGATCCGAGGTTTCGATAGGATGCATCATGAGCCGATCCTCCAGTGGTAACCAACGGTCACTGGTCGCTAGCAATAATGTCCTGCACGTACTCACATCATCAGTACAGACAGAAATACCGGGCATGATAGACAGATATTTTGTACGGCTATTCGATCGCCTGAACCTGTGAAGAACCAATACCACGCGGATCGCTGGCAGCCGTAACCTGGTTGCTTTTCTTGTCCAGGTATACCGCCTGCATGTTCCCGTAACTGTGCTCCAGAACGTCAAGCACGTGGCCACGTTCCTCCAGCGCAGTGACTGTTTCATCATCCAGCGCCTCTCTTTCATAGCGGATCACATCGGGCAGGAATTGATGATGGAAGCGGGGCACCCGGACCCAGGATTCCGGACCATTGCCGGCCGCCGCATCCAGCACACCCAGCAAGACCATGGTTATGATCCTGCTGCCTCCCGGCGTACCCAGTATGGCGACACCGTTTTCGTCCTCGAGAAAGCTGGGCGTCATGCTCGACAACGGCCGCTTGCCTGGCGCAATGGCATTGGCCTCTGCCCCCACCAGTCCATAGGCATTTGGCACCCCGGGCTTCGCGGAAAAGTCGTCCATCTCATTGTTCAGCAGCACCCCCGTACCAACGGGCGTGAAACAGGCACCGAAGGGATAATTGATACTGAGCGTTGCCGCCACCCGGTTCCCATCGCTGTCAATAATCGAGAAATGAGTCGTGTCCTGGCCACCGGTCTGCCCCGGGCTACCCGGCAGGAAGTCACTGGGAGTCGCCCGATCCAGTCGAATCGAGGCCCGGAGTCCGGCTGCATACTCGGGATCGGTCAGGCGCGATAACGGTATTTCGACAAAATCCGGATCACCCAGATACTCTGCTCGATCACGATAGGCACGGCGCATGGCCTCGACGATGACATGAGTTCGGGTAGCGGCATCGAGCTCCGCCAGGGGAAAGCCCTCCAGGATATTGAGCATGGACAACAATCCGATACCCCCCGAGGATGGTGGCGGTGCACTGGTGATCTTCCATCCATGATACGCACCGGTTACCGGAACCCGCTCGATGACCTGGTAGCCAGCCAGATCATCCATTGTCCAGATACCACCTGCCACCTGCACCGCGGCTACCAGCCTGCGGGCAACCGGACCCGCATAAAAACCCTCCCACCCCGTTTCCGCCAGTGCGGCAAGCGTATCGGCGAGCGAATCCTGCCTGATCTGGTAACCAGTCTCGGGTACCCGGTTCTCATCCAGAAACAAATTCGCAGATTCCGGATCCTGCTGTAAGGCCGTGAGCCGGAAGCGCGCCATCTCCCGGTAATGCTCATCCACGGGAAAGCCCTCTCTGGCGACCCGGATCGCGGATGCCAGGGTCCTCTCGAGTGGCAGCTTCCCATACCGTTCCGCGAGGTGCACGATGGCAGCCGGTACACCCGGTATACCAGCCGCCAGCGGTCCGTCCATGGACAGTCCAGGTACAAACTCACCCTGTTGATCCAGATACATGTCACGGGTTGCCGCCAGGGGTGCACGTTCCCGCCCATCGATCATCACATCACGGCCGGTATCGGCCACATGCAACAACCAGAAGCCACCACCACCCAGCCCCGAACTGTAGGGTTCCACCACGGCAAGCACAGCGGTCACCGTTACAGCGGCATCAAACGCATTTCCACCCGCTGCCAGTATCTCCATACCGGCCCTGGTCGCTATGGGGTGTGCACTGGCCACTGCCGCAGCATGCGGTCGCGGCTGCGGCTGCGGCTGCGGCTGCGGCTGCGGCTGCGCAGACACGCTGGCAGGAAGGCAAAGCACCGCAAGTAGCAGCAACAAACCGGTGCCCGGCCGGGGGAACAGACTATTCCACTTGCTTGCCAGTAATTTTTTCATACTTTACCAGCAGTTCCTCGCGACTCTCGATGTAATCAGGATTGAGTGGGATGCAGTCTACCGGGCAGACCTCCACGCACTGGGACGTCTCGAAATGACCGACACACTCGGTGCACAGCAGCGGATTGATTTCATAGAACTCCTCACCCTGCGTGATGGCCTCGTTCGGACATTCCGGCTCGCATACATCACAATTGATACATTCATCTGTAATCATCAAGGCCACATTACACCCCTGGGGCCTGTTAACACGAAGAATATCGTCGCGACGACGGCCATTTGTGGCGCTCCCTTCGGGCGAGGCCCCTCGCTGCTATGTACATTTAATACGATACAGGACACTAGGGCCTGTTAACACTAGGCAAATAGTCGCGACGGTGGTCATTTTTTCGCAAGGCAAGGCAGCACGAGTGCCGTGTAGTTGTGCTACACAAGCGAGTGCTAACACAGGATTGCGGAAAAATGGCCCCGTCCCTTCGGGTTGCGCCTGCAAACAGGCCATGCGGCGTTACTCGTCGTTCATTTAGCATGACTAAACTTCTCTCCTCGCGCCTCGCCTAAAGCGCCTACTGTTGGTGCCTGGCCTGATTGCAGACAGCAACGCGGCGATTTGCGTAGCGTTAACAGGCCCTAGTTCATCCTGCCCCGCAATGCAGCCACAACCTTGTTATGTACAAATGGGGTCACATCCCCTCCCAGGCTGGCGATCTCGCGCACCAGGGAGGAAGAAATATAGGCATACTGTTCAGCCGGGGTCAGAAACAGGGTCTCGATATCC
>JARFQV010000261.1 GCA_029287615.1 Pseudomonadota bacterium
CTGATCGCCCCGGCCGTAACCAGCATCACCACGGTCACCGGAAAATCCATACGCCATGGCATAAGCTGGTATTACCTGGATGACGGGGTATACGGTTCCTTCTCCGGCCAGATTTTCGACCAGGCACAATACCCGTTGCAGGTTCTGACCGATGGCCCGTGTCGACGCAGCATTCTCGCAGGCCCGACCTGCGACAGCATCGATATCGTCGCGGAAGGGATCGATCTGCCGGAACTGGAAACCGGTGACCTGGTTATCGGTCACCAGATGGGCGCGTATACCGCGGCGACCAAGACCCGCTTTAATTCCCTGCCTGACGCCCGCTTTATTTACCTTCCGAACCGGTAGGTCGAAGACGAACGCTCATCCGTCTGGCCCGCATCGTTGTGGTGAGCCTGATCTATGGTTTCTGTAACACCTGCTGCCGGTAATCATCCATGACCTGATCCAGGGTGTCGTAGAAGGCGTCCTCACCGAACAGCTGGCGCAGATTGTAGCGACTCTCATCCCTGACATCGTCCAGCACCTGTGCGACGACCAGGTGAATCCCCTTTTGCTTCAGGATTCCGAAGATCGAGCGCAGCGTCTCCGCTGCCGAGTAGTCCACGTCGTCAACGGACGAGGCATCGAGACACAGCCAGCGCAACGGCGGATCCGAATGGTTGACGAGGTCGGTGATCTCTTCGGAGAGTTGCTCGGCATTCGCGTAGTACATGCTGTGGGTAAAGCGGTAGATCAGCAGTCCGGGCAGGGCCTGGGCCCGGGTTGTAACCGGGCGGGCATCCAGGGTGCCGGAATCCGCCGGGACCATCACCACGTTCTTGGGACGGTAACCACGCCGCGTGTGATCGATCAGCGACAGCACAATGGCGAGGATGATGCCCTGCTCGACGCCGACAAACACGACCATCAGCGTGGTGATCAGGGCCACCCAGAATTCCGATCGCCGCTGGGCATAGATGTTCTTCATGCCCTGGATATCGATCAGGTCGATCCCGATCAGGAAGACGACCGCCGAGAGCACCGCCTCCGGCATGTAGGCCAGCGGACCGGTGAGAAACAGCAGCACCAGCAGCACGATCACCGTGGTGAACAGCAGCGAGAGCTGGGTGCGTCCGCCGGCGCTGTCGACCATCTGCGTCTTGGTCGGGCTGCCGTTTACGACAAAGGTGCCGGACAGGCCGGCACCTATGTTGGCCAGCCCCAGGCCGACGAGGTCGGTGTTTTCGCTGAAGCGCTCGTTGTAGCGTGCCGCATAGGCCCGGGAGGTGGCGGCACTCTGCGCCAGGATGACCACAAACATGGCGAACGCCGTGGGCAACAGTTTGCCGATCAGTTCCCAGCTCCACTTGACCTCCGGCAACCCGATGTGGGGCAGGCCGCTCGGCACGGCGCCCAGCACATGCACATGCTCCCCGAGGTTGAGTGCCCAGCTGGCGATAATCGCGCCAATCACGGCGATCAGCGCCCCCGGTATCTTTTTCGAAAGCTTTTTCGAACCCACGATGACCACCAGCACGGCAAGTGCCGTACCCAGTGCGTAGAGATTGACCTGGTCGATTTGCTGGATATCGTTCCAGATCTTCTGCAGGGTACCGTGACCGCCGCCCTTCAGCCCGAGCATGCCGGAGATCTCACCCAGCGCGACCTGGATGCCGACCCCGGTCAGGAAACCGACCAGGACGGTACGCGACAGAAAATCCGCCAGGAACCCCAGGCCAATGAGACGCGCAAGTATCAGGAAACCCGCCGACAGGAAGGCCAGCACCGCCGCCAGGGCCACGTACTCGTCGGAGCCTGTTGCGGCAATCCCAACCAGCCCGGCGGCGAGTATGGCCGCCGTGGCCGAGTCGGCGCCAACCACCAGGTGCCGGGAGGAGCCGAAGAGGGCGAACAGGGCCATTGGTATCAGGATGGTATAGAGGCCGGTAATCACGGGTGTGCCGGCAATCTTGGTGTATCCCATCACCTCGGGAACTGCGAGTGCCGCCAGGGTGATGCCGGCGATGAGTTCGGCCGGTATCTGTGAGGCCTTGATGGGCAGAACACCCTGCAGGATGGGCAGGCGAAACCCGCCGGAGGTCTTGTCAGCCGTGCTCATTGCGCTCTCCTAGGACCTGGGGCCGATGTAGCCCGGCAGACCGCGTGCTTCCGGACTCCCTGCCAGGAACAGTGCTTCCTCGATGATTTCGTGGCCATCGTCTGTCATTTCGAGTTTTCCGCGCTCATCGACCTCGAAGGCGAAATCATCGAAGGTATGCCTGCCCGCGAGAATGTCCTGGTCGAGGAGGATACGGGTGCGGAAATAATTGGCCCACTTGAATTCGGAGAAGGGTTCGTTGTTTTTGAGGTAGCCGTGGTGTTCGCGGACAATCCACGCCAGGCTGCGGTAGGGGTCGAAGGTGAGATCCTTGATATGTGCGGGAAGGGTCGTTGGTTGTTGCGGACCGCCTCCGCTTCGGTCGAACAGGTACACCCAGTTGCGTTCGTGCATTGATTTCCAGAAATAGGTTTCCTCCAGCGTACCGGCGTTTGCCATCACCTTGACGTACACACAGATATCCTTGCCGCGTTTCCTGTGCGTGGCATCATACAGGGCACGTACCAGGTGGTGGTGATCGACCAGGTAGAACTTCTTGCCCCTCACCAGGATCGGCACCGGCCTCACGCGCAGGTAATCATGCAGCCTGCCCGGGTCCTTCCTGAACTTTTTCCGCATGCGTGCGGTGCGCACGTCGACTTCTGCCTTGCCAACGGCGAACTGCGTGGGTGAGAGATCCTTGACACGAAGCTTGTAGAATTCGCCCGCCCTTGCATCGGCCGGACACCAGGGAAACTCGGAATCACACAATTGCCGGGTCATGATCGATCTCTCCTCGTTATGCTGTGTCGCTGCGTGTGCGATTTCGGGTATTCCGTACCTTCGTGCGCACGGTTCTTGAAAGTGCCTTCCTGGACCGGGCAGAACCAGTGTCCCGGGATCATCGAGACAGGCGCCTGGTTAACCGGCCATTGGCAGCAAAGGCTCGCCATGCTTTCCCGGAATGCCTGCATCCTGACCGCGGTACGGTCGGCACAAGACGGCTCTCATTCAAGAGGCTGAACCGGATTGTTGCATGAATCTTGTCAGAAATGCAGGTTTCTCTCCCCATTATTCACGGGGTATGATGGAATGAAGATGGATGCCGGAATACGCAGGTCAGATCCCGGACACTCGCGCACTGAGGTTTCATGCAATGACCCGGGTAAAACGGCATAAACATCCGCTTACCCCTGTCGGCCTGGTACAGGATGCAAAATACCCCGCCTTCAGTAGCGGTAATCTGGTACCACTTCCGGAATTGCATGGCCAGCAAGTACAACCAGGTGGAAGTCGGGCAAGCATCCATCAAGAAACAGACCACTGAGGGGGTGTGACATGGCTAAGGATGTCGAGGCGGCAAGCGGGAGTCCTTCCGCGGCTGCGGACGATCTGGAAAAGGCGGATCTCGAGACCGTTTATCAGAAACTCTCCACCTCCACCCGGGGCCTGAGTTCGGCCGAGGCGAAACAGCGGCTCGATCAATACGGCCGCAATGAGCTGGTCGAAAAGGAAGCCAGCGACCTGGAGAAGTTCCTGCATTTTTTCTGGGGGCCGATCGCCTGGATGATCGAGGCCGCAGCCCTGTTGTCGTTCCTGATGGGGCATTGGGCGGATCTCACCATCATCCTCGTGCTGCTCTTCTACAACGCCATCTCGGGTTTCTGGCAGGAGCGCAAGGCCTCCGATGCCCTGGCCGCCTTGAAGGCGGGCATGGCGCCCCGGGCCACGGTGTTGCGCGATGGGCAGTTCACCTCCATCGACGCCGCCGAGGTCGTCCCGGGGGACGTGCTGCGGATCAAGCTGGGTGAGGTCGTGCCCGCCGA
>JARFQV010000327.1 GCA_029287615.1 Pseudomonadota bacterium
GGAGCCTTTACTGTTTCATCTTCCCGGTAGTGAACGCATTTCTTTGCTGCGCAAGGCCATAAGCTACATCAATCAAGCCAACATACCGTTGCCGGAAAGAATGGAATCCTACAATTTCCTCTACCGCCAGGGATTGCAGGAGGTTTTCGAGCCTGATTTCCTCTCCATGGTCAATCCCGGCCTGACGGATGAATGGCTTCGCGAGGTTTATTTTCGTACAGACTCTGACGATCCTGTCAACAGGATGATGCATCTGGATATGAAGTTCACACTTGCTGACAACGACCTGCGTAAGGTATCCGGCATGTGCGAGGTAGCGGGTATCGCGGTTCACTACCCTTTGCTGGACGACCGACTCGTCGAGTTTTCCGGTGAACTGCCTTCCGATTACAAGGTCAAGGGCCAGCAGTTGCGGTGGTTCTTCAAGCAGGCCCTCCGTGACTTTCTGCCCGATGAAATTATAAGCAAGAGCAAACACGGCTTCGGCCTGCCTTTTGGCATGTGGTCACTTTCCCACCCTCCCCTGCGAGACCTCGTCAACGACAGTCTGAATCAATTTGCTGAACGCGGCATACTCAGGCGAAATTATATCGTTGAGCTTCAGCGACAGCACAGGGAGATTCATCCCACCTACTTCGGGAAAATGGTATGGGTCATTTTGATGCTGGAACAGTGGCTACAGACCCACTCTTCCGGATACAGCCAATGACATTGACCATTCGTCCCGCAGACCGTATTCGCCATATTGCCCGCATCAAGCACATGACCGAATTCCCGGTCCAGGCAAAGGCCTGCAGGCGGCTTGCCTCCTGACATTCAGTTTACAGTACAATTTCTAAACCAAAGCGGATTTATGCCGATTTTCTCTGGAGAATACGGGTAGTTTTGTCCGGGTTCCGATTACTGTGATGGTTTCATGAATACAATCTCGATCCCTCAATATCAACCGCTACCGCAGCAGGTTGTCTCATGGTCCAATTCTGATCCCGACAGGATCGCGATCATTGGAGACCACGGGCGTCTTACATATGCCGAACTGGCTCAGCAGATGAGGTGCGTAGCCGGGGGGCTGCTCGCACATTCTGTCAAGCCGGATGACCGGGTTGTGATCGCTGTTTCCCATAAACCGGATTTTGTGTGCTGCACACTGGCTGCCATGGTGGTGGGTGCCTATGCAGTACCAACCGCGCAATATGAAGAGGATCTTGAAGGTGTTATCCGGAATGTCAGCCCAAGGGTAATCATCACTGACGCCGGGCATCGTGATCGCCTGCAGGCTGTTTTCCCCTCGAGTGTCTGTGTGACATTCGATGAGATTTCCGGAAACTCCCCTGCACCACTCTACGATCCGGATCCGGAACATGTTGCACTGTTCATTCATACTTCAGGCACTACTTCCGGCCACAGGCGGGGGACGATGCTATCTCACCGCTCCCTGTGTGGTACAGCACGATACATGAACACCCATATGGGTGTGGACAGGGAGATACGGGAACTCATCATCCCGCCACTGCAGCACGGTTTTGGCATGGGCCGCTGCCGCGCCGTACTTCATGCGGGAGGTACCATGGTCCTGCAGGACGGGATTTTCAGCCCCGCATCTGCCCTTACCGTTCTCGATGAGGAAAAGTGCAATGCCTTCTCCTCTGCCTCATCCGGCGTTGCCCTGTTGCTTGAAAATTATACAGCGGATCTTGCAGAGATCGGTGGTCGCATTCGATGGCTGGAGATGGGCACGCTTCCGCTGGACCGCCAGTATATGACAAGACTTCTGGGTTTGATGCCGCATGCCCGGATATTCTTTACCTACGGTATGACAGAGGCCATACGCAGTACCATTCTGGAAATCAACAAAAACAGGGAACAACTTGATTCCGTCGGCCATTCTGCCCAGGACACAGAAGTTCGCGTAGTCGACGAGGCTGGAGCCATTGTAAATACGGGTGTTACCGGGAAGATCCAGGTACGGGGAGTCAACATGGCTTCCGGATACTGGAATGCACCAGAGGCATGGCGGGAAAAGCTCTATCAAGGCTGGGTTGAATCGGGGGATCTTGGATGGCTTGATGAAGACGGGTTTCTGCATTTTGTCGGTCGCCAGGATGATATGATCAATGTTGGCGGGCTCAAGGTTTCACCGGTCGAGATTGAGGAAGCTTTGAAGCCCCTGTTGAAATCCATCCCGTACGCTGTGGCGAGGATTCCGGATCCTGACAGGATCCAGGGTTATGTCCCCGCCCTTTTCGTCGAGGGGGAATCTGCACCCGATATAGATGCCCTGAGGAGTTCATTAAGAGATCATCTGGCGGAATTCAAGATTCCGCGGATGGTAATACAGGTCAGGGAACTTCCCCGAACAACAGCCACCAGGAAGATCCGGCGTGCTGAGCTCGCGAAATATGCACTCGAACTGATTCAACACAGGGAACCTTCCCGGCTACCTGATCATATTTCAGAAAGCCTGAATCTCCAACCGAAATTCTGGCCGGCTGTACTGGGACGACGACCGCTGAGTTATGGCCGTCTGGCCCGCAAGGTAACTGGCAACTACCGGTCACCTGACACATCCTCGGGACGCGAGTTATTCGGTAATCTGCCACGCCTGCTGTCGAAACTTTTACAGGGTCATACACTCTGCCTTGATGCAGGATTGCCGCTACAACCGGAGAATACCGGGGAAGGCAGGCAAACCACACTGGCTGACAACATAGCGCTGCACTGGATGCATGATGGCCATGAACGTCTGGTTCACTACGAGGAAATCGAGGCTGCTGCAGACTGGTTCTGCAAGTCTTTTCCCCTTGATCCGGCAAGTGTTGTGTTACTGGATACGGAAGATTCTGACCCGGAACTGCTGCTGGCCGCCGTGGTTGCAGCCATTACAAATGGTGCTACGCTGCACATCCCGGACAAAGGCGAAGCAAGATCGGCATCCGCCCTGCTGGGCTCCATACACAGACACAGGGTGACGCATCTATTGATCGGCAACCGTTTTATCGAACAGGTACTGGATGCCGAAAATTACTGGAACGGGAGCTTACTGGAATCGGAACTGAACTGGATTCTCTGGGCAGGTTCACAAATCAAGCGACAGTTGTTCCTGCAATTTGCAACAAGATTCGGCATTACACCCAGACATGTTTACAAAACACAAAGCGCGTGGCATGCCGCACTGGACGAAAAGCTGTTTTCTGAAATAGACGAGAGAGTCATCTGGGGAACGCTGAAGTCCCTGGCCGCTGAGATCTTTGCCGTTGATGGGGATCTGCTGGCTCCGGATTCCGCGGCGGAAAATGTACAGGGATGGGATTCACTCGCTTTTGTAAGACTGGTCGCCGCTGCCGAGGAACGCTTTGGTATCCGTATGAAACCTCGTGATATTATGAGCATCACAACGTTAGGCGACATGGAGCGCTTGATAGAAAGGAGAATGAGATAGATGCAGGACAGCACTGTTGCCCCTCTCATAGTGTGGTTGTATACACTGATTATACTGACCATGGTATCAGCATTCTTTGGTCTGCTGTTTCTTGTCATGGATGATCCCTGGACGCTGTTGCGCTAGGTTTATCTCGCCTAATTTTCTACCTATCTGATTTCCGCTCTGCATGCATTTTCTATCCGTCACATGGCTGACCTGGATGATGGCTACGGTCAGTTTGTACTGGTTGACTCCCCTGGCCTGGCGTTTCCGGCTTCTCGTTGCAATTACTGCTGTTTTTTTATTGGTATACGCGCCCTTGTCCGCCGCGATACTGACTGCGCTGACTATTTTCACCTATGTACTTTCCCGTACACCCAGTCTATCCGGCTATCGAACGCTGGCTATCGGCAGCGTAATTATTGCAATCGTCGGTTTTTATAAAGTCCAGGTATCCGGCAACTCGATTCATTCCGTATTCGAGCAGGGGCTGATCCCTCTCGGTCTCTCATATTACTCATTTCGATGCCTGCATTATCTGCTGGAACGCTATAAGGGAGCTTTCCATTCAGCAACATTCGAGGAATTCCTTAGCTACCTTTTCTTCCTGCCGACAATCGTCGTTGGTCCCATTCACCGGTTTGGACAATTCCAGCAGGATTATCATCGGACACGCTGGGATGCTGAACTGCTATCCGAAGGTATGGAACGAATTCTGTACGGGTATGTGAAAATTGCCTTCCTTGGGAATTTTCTGGTCAATGCCAGATTCGGTAACTACATTCAGGGTATTGATTCACAGCAGGTGGTATTGATTGCTTATCTGGAAATGGTTCGGGGTGGTTTCAGCCTTTACTTCCAGTTTTCGGGATTTGCGGATATTGCAATCGGTTTTTCCCGACTGCTGGGATTTCGTGTCATGGAGAATTTCAACTGGCCCTATTTACAGAAAAATATCTCGGACTACTGGCGTTGCTGGCATATATCCCTGACAAGTTGGTGTCGGGATTATGTCTACACATCGGTAGTATCACTTACGCGTAGTCCGGCACTGGGAGCCATTGCCACACTTCTTGTCATCGGTCTCTGGCATGAAATATCACTACGATACCTTGCCTGGGGTTTATACCATGGTCTTGGGATTGTATTCTGGCAGCAATTCCAGCGAGTAAAAACCTTTCTGCCGAAAATTCAGGGGACAGTTACCCGCAAACTGGTAGACGCTACAAGCATCCTGATAACTGTGCACTTCGTCTGGTTTGGTCTTATTATTGCGAGACAACCTGACTTCACCTCGGTGCTCGAAGTCTGGAGTATTCTCCTTACGGGCTGGTGGTAAAGGCATTATGTACGGATTTTTACGACGATACCTGGCAAAAAGGCCTGCAGATATACTCATGAGTATATGGTATGCCCTGTTAATAATGCTGGTTTTCTACAGCATCTTCGAACAACAGGCAGAATTCCTGTACCTTGCACTCTGAGTACCGGCTACCGGCGCGAAACAGTACAGCCGTCAGTTCGCATTCATGCATCCAGGATTGATTTTCTCGACCAGCGAGTGGAAATTGCTGTCACTGGCAAGCATTTCACCAAGATACTCACCCAGAACCCTGCTACCCCGGGCAGTGGTATGGGATGTGTCCGCGAAATGGATACTGTCTGGTGGAAGAACCACAGTCGGATCCACTATGGTTACGCCCGGCATACCTGCAAGCTCCCCGATCACCTCATTATACCCGTCAATCGCCGCAACGATATCCGGGACGGTAGCGTAAGGCATATAAAACAGCCTGGATGAGGCAGCATCTGTCTGCTCATCCCTGGTTTGACCCGCACGGAATCGTGTAGCTATGTTGAGAACAACCGTCTGTCCTGCCGCTTCTGTGGTCTCTTCAAGCAGTTTTCGCAGATTGTCCCGATACTGCCCTTCAATCTGCGTAATATCCATATCCAGCTTACCGTTCGAATTGTGTGACTGGCGCTGAAGTTTGAGGATAAACAGGTTTTTCTCGATTTTTGCCCAGACAAGCGAGTGTTCCGCAAGCAAGGAAGGCTTGTATCTGTGCTTGTCCCATATACCGGCATCCTGGGCCTGGGCCCGCCCGTCGCCATTGAGATCGTTGGTGAGTACCACCACAAGGTCGGGTTCCATGGGTACAACCTGAGCCTGAAACCGCGTGAAAATATGCTTGCTGTGAAACCCCGGCACACCCGCATTGAGATATTCAAAACTGCATTCCGGTACTATCCTCTCCAGCGTAGCGGTAGTTACAGCCGGCCAGGTATTTTCTTCAACCCCGGCATCCGCATCATAGGTGGTTGAGGTTCCGATGTACGCAATACGGACTGCGCCGGCTGGCTTCGGGACTTCGAGATTCGGACCGCGAAAACCCTGATCGTTAATGTAGATTCGCCCGTGACGGCTGCCAGGCCGCGGCAATCTTAATCCGGTTTCCTCGTCGATATAGTAGAAAGAATTCTGGGTCTTGCCTACCGTTTCCTGCACCCCGAAAAGCCTTCCCTGCTGCAGTCGAAAGGCAAGCTCGCTTCCGCCAAGCCCCACGATCAGGATAAACGGCACCGTGATCCCGGTAATAATCTCTTTCATCCGGCTTGTCAGGTAAAGTCTCATATCTGCGGTACTGACTGATTTCTACTGTTTCTCTTTCTGTAGCTGAGGCTGAAACACGAATAACGTGAACTACTCGCCCGGAACCATATTTCCATAGATTCCGGCGTGGATAATCACTGACCCTTCTGATTCTGCACGACCAGCTCACGCAACTGGTCGACTCGTCGCTTGTGGGTGAAATTTTCCAGGACACGCTTGCGTGCATTTTCTCCCATGCTTGCTGCTTCCTGACGGTCACGTAACAGACCTTCCACTGCCTGTCTTATCTCAATCACGCTTTCACCGTCTACCCGCAGGCCTGTGACGCCATCCAGTACCGCAGAACCCGTCCCGCCTGCCTGGCCTGCTATGGCGGGCTTTCCGCTAGCCGCTGCTTCCAGGAACACCAGGCCAAAGCCTTCCGTATCACCATTGATATCACGATTGGGCATTGCAAAGACATCACAGGCGTTATACCAGCGGGGCAGATCCTCGTAACTCACGTGACCCAGCAGGTGCACGTGATCCGACACTCCGAGATCACCGGCAAGATTCTGCAGGTGTTCAAAGTCGTCCCCGATACCAATCAGGACATAATGAACATCCATTCCGCTGCCGAGAAGCTCCGGAAGAGCGCGTATCACATTGTCAAAACCCTTGCGTCGCTGCAGGCGACCAACGGAAAGAATTAATCCCGTGTCTTCTGCAAGCCCGATTTCACTACGTAAATCGGCTGCAGGAAGACCAGGCTGAAACCTGTTTTCATCCACCGTTGGGTATGCAATCACGATACGCTCCGGCTGTACCCCCAGGAGATTGATCAATGTATCCCGGGTATGATCGCTATTCGAAAGTATCCAGTCAGCCCGGCGCATGGCGTAGCACATCGCCTGAAATTTCCGGCCCCTTCCCCATCCTGTGAGCTCTTCACCATGCGCGTAAATCAGTACCAGTCGTCCCGTCAAGCGTCCGACTATCAGGGCGACGAGTCCCTCTGGCAGGGCCCTCCCTGCAAAAACCGCGACCACCCGTCGTGTAAGAGTCAGCCAGAATGAATTCAGCAATAACTTACTGTAAATAAACAGGGATTCCGGCTTGACCCATGGCCGGCGCTTGAATGTCAACCGGTATATGCTGTTGGGATGGTCACGATCGAACTCCTTCGCCCCGGGGACTTCGGCAGTAATGATATGTACCTCTTTACCTCCCAGCCTGCGAAAATCATCATCGAAAGAGACAGCAGTTCCGCCTTTCGTGGGCAGAAACAGCTCTGTGATCATCAATAGTGGGAAATTACCGTGTTTGCGCATATTTACTCGCGTCTTGTACAAGATCAGTTTGCTGAAGCAATCTCGACAACGTCTTTTTCTCCCGGTATTCCCAGCCAGTCCATTCAACTGCTTCCCGATGGACAGGCTGCAGCCTGCGCCCGTGCCGGGAAATTCGGGTAGGAAAAACGATAGGGATCTGGGCAGGCCAGCTTTTCCACAACCTGATAGGTAATGGAATCAGACCGCAGGCGATGCTCGGTAACGATCTGGAATCGGGGATCAATCTTCACTTCCAGCGGACCGGCAAAAGACAACGAATGAAGTTTCTGCAACTGATCCCTGTATGCGAGATTTTTTTCCAGAGCCCGCCCCCAGTTGAGACCTGCCACAATCAATGAGTTGATCAGTAATAACAATACCAGTGCACCTGCGGCACGTCGTTGCCATCCTGAGGCTCCAACAGCCATTGCTGCAATCAGAATAACAGGCGCCAGCCAGAATTGCGGAGCAAGTCGGGCCCACCACGCCTCCGGATTAGGCAATACAGACAGAATGACCAGCAGGGCAAGTGCTGCACCTGCATTCCATGCTCTTCCAGCCATGTCCTTTCTTGCCAGGGCATAGACAAGCAGTATCACCAGAAGTATAGAGCCGAACAAGGGTCCAAACCCGCCATACCGGGGTTCCGTGTTGAAAAAGATATACAATTCCTGCTTTGCTATCGAAAAAGGTATCTTCAACCGTGGCATGTCCGTTGCAGCCGATGACTCGGCCAGTAATGATCGGGTCATTTTCTCGAATCGGTTCATAGCCAGAAATTCAGGGGGAGCCCACAAGTCAAATTGCCCCTCGGTTGCTATTTCTGCCTCCTCATCACGATCCACAGCAGGGTAGAATGGATTTCCTTTCGATAGATAAGTAGTGACATAGGGTTGATATCCCGCCACAAAGATCGCCAGCAAGAGTGATGTTATGCCCGTTCCTGCGTATTTTCCGCTTTCTGTGGCCAGTCTCTTCATCAGCGCGATGACCGTAAATCCAATTCCGAGAAGACTCGCATACACAAGGCCGGTAAATTTCGTATTTGCAAGCAATACCACGGTGGCGGCAATCAAAACCAGCGTCCTCGGGCGAGGCTTCTGAAAATAGCCCAGAGACAATACAAACAGCACAGTACACAGGCTGGCAACCTGACCATCCACGAATGAACTCATCATCTGATAAATGCTGACTGGATTGAAGGCTGCTGCCAGGGCAAGGAGCTGGGACCAGATACTGGACAGTCCAACACTACCCAGATATCTGACTGCCACTAAATAGGCTGCAACCATATAGAGCAGATTGAATATTTTGGTGGACTCCAGCATACCCGTGGTTTTGTGAACCACTGCAGCGATAATCCACGGCCCCTTGGCATAATGTTGTACATAGACAGCCGCATTGGTGAGATCCTGCTCAAAATTGACATCCCACTCTTCCAGCTGTGGTGCTATGAACGGGTTCCAGCCTTGCGCAAGCCCCATTATCCCTGGTTGGTGATACCATTGTCCGTCACCACTAAAATCATAGAACCAGCCAAGCGTGGCACCACCGACAAGAATTGCTAAAGCAAATCCGGCTGTTGCCAGGAGCCATACCCTGTTACTGCAGGCAATATAACGGGTTATTCCCAGAGACAAGACAAGGGAAATCCAAATATGATACTGACTGATCGACACGTCTGCCCAGAAAAGCAGTGTTGTTACAATCAGAATGTTGAAAGCGAAAATGATGATCAGGAAAGCAGCAAGCTCAACAGCCGAGGTGCATTTCCCGTCTTGAGCAGCCACGATGTCCTGACCAGATATCTTGAGGGTGTCGATGGGCATTTCCTGTAATTCCGGGACGCAGTAAGGCGCTCAATCCATCATCATGCTGTAAAAAACCCAGCGTAAAGAAAAAGCAATCTTTGCATAACACGATTATGTTGCATATGGGACATTATCCCCGGGAACAATCCGTCAGCTGTCTCTTATACACATCT
>JARFQV010000099.1 GCA_029287615.1 Pseudomonadota bacterium
GTCCAGATGGCGGAAGGCCACGCCCCCGATTGTGGTCATGCGCGGATCCTCGATTCCAAAATTTGTCAGGTTATTGAAATCATTGAGCTTCATGTTACCCGGAACTTCATAGCTGTTATCGTCTCGTTCCTGGTAGTGCTCCTGGCCACTCACTTCTCCCGATATCTGGCCAAAGATGAAGGTAAGGACGTCCTTCATGGTAAGGAAGCCCTCGACACCCCCGAACTCATTCAGCACGGCGGCGGCGCGCGCCTGATGATCCTGAAAGAAATCAAACATTTCATCCACTTTCTTGGTAAGGGGCACGACAACCGGCGGATGCATGATATCTTCGGGCTTGAGCCTGCTGATATCCACCTTGTCCAGTACGAGACGCAAGATATCCTCGGCGTGAATGAAGCCAACCAGGTTGTCCCTGTGAACCCGGAATACCGGCACCCTGGGATGTCGGAAAGAGATAAAACGCTCCACCATCTCGGGAACGCTCATTTCTACATTAATGAAGGCCGTGCGGGTACGCGGCGTCATGATCTCGACTACCTCGGAATCCCCCGCCTCCAGCAGATTGTAGATCAGCGCCCTTTCGGTGGCATTCAGTTCCCCCTCCTTGGCAACCTCCTCGACAAGACTGCGAAACTCATCGACCTGCAGCAGGTTATCAGCTGTCTTCTGCTCGCCCACGATCATGGTGGTCACCCGGTCGGAAACGCCGCGAATCACCCAGCGCAGTGGTGCGACCAGATTGACCCATACGTTCATGGGGTTAGCCACGACACCGGAACTGATACGCACGGGATCGGAAACCGCTATCGTTTTTGGCGTTACCTCGCCAAATAACAGCAAGAGCGGGACCATGACCAGAACATTGATGAGACCGGCCTGATCATGACCATACAGGTTGACCAGGATTCCGGTCATATTGACGGCAGCGGCAATGTTGACGAGTTCATTACCGCACAGGATGGAAATAATCAGGCGACGCGGCTGGTCCAGCAGGGCATGCAGTGTCTCCGAGCAGGGATTATGCTCCCTGCGTAATTTTTGCAGATCGAGACGAGAAAGAGAAAACAGGGCGGTCTCTGAACCGGAGAAAAAGGCGGAACCAAACAGCAGCAACACTTGCAGACTGATACGCAGGATCATGTCCGGCTCCGCAAGGCGTGCCGTATCGAAGGCGAAAAATGCGTGTATTTCCGCCCAGTACTGGAGTATCTCGGCCTGCAGGCCACCCATCACTCATCTCCTGTACTCACTGTTTTTCACAGATCGTTGCAAAATCAGTACCGACCGCCATGCCATCAGGAACATTCGTCAATCTAGCAGTATCAACAATACTGTCAACCGTTTTATGGATTCTGTTCCGTCAACCGAAATTCCGGTCTTTGAAAGTGAACCGGCCTTACTATCAGTTTATCGACCTGGTTTCCCGTATCGGCATCAGAATGCGAAAACATAGCGTCTCCTGCCGGTAACCGGCAGGAAGACAGCTGGTGCGGATGATGTCTATTGCTTGATATAAAACTATACTATCCTCAATATGACAAATATATTACAACCTGACCAGACAAGAGTCTCATCCATGGATAATCTCGAGGATACCAAGCAAGCTCCAGCCAAGACTCCGGAAACCGCGGAGAGAAAGCAAAAGAGCAGTGCGACAAAAAAAACGACCACACGCAAGCGGCCGGCGCGTTCCGCAAAACCTGCCGTGCACGACCTGGACAAACCGGAGCTGTACCTGAACCGGGAACTCACCTGGCTCAGTTTCAACCGGCGGGTCCTGCAAATGGCGGATGATCCACTCAACCCGTTACTGGAAAGGGTAAAATTCCTGGCCATTGTCAGCAGTAATCTGGACGAGTTTTTCATGAAGCGCATCGGTGGCCTGAAGCAGCAAATCGCCGCCGGCGTACACAAGCGCACGGTAGATGGCAGGACACCCGGTCAGCAGATTACCGAGTGTTATAGCGAAATACGCGATATCCAGGTAAAACAGCAGTCGATCTACCGGAATCTGCAAAAACTGCTTGCCGAAAAGGACATCAACCTGGTGACCTATGGTGATCTGGACCAGGCACAGAGGGAAAAACTGCGTGAAGATTTCATCCGCAATATTTTCCCCCTGCTCACGCCTCTCGCCATGGATCCGGGTCACCCTTTCCCGTTCATATCCAACCTGGCCCTGAACCTGCTGGTGACGGTTCGGCACCGCGGGGGCACGGATCCGCATTTTGCCAGGATAAAGGTACCCGTAGGGCGGGATGTCGCACCCCGCTTCATCCGGGTCGATGACGGGCATACCTTCATTACCCTGGATGATCTGATTGGCAAGAATCTGGACCTGCTGTTCCCGGGCATGGAAATCTGCTCCTGCGAACTGTTCCGCGTAACCCGCAATGCCAATGTCGAGATCGACGAGGAGGAGGCGGATGACCTGCTGGAAATGATCGAGTCCGAACTGCGCGACCGGCATTTCGCACCCATCGTGCGTCTGCAGGTATCCAGGGGCATGAACAGCACCCACCGCGGTATGCTGGCAGCCGAACTCGGACTGGACGAACAGACCGAGGTCTTCGAGGCTGGCTCGCTCATGGCGCATCATGACCTGTTCGAGATCGCCGGGCTGGATATCCCGGAATTACACGATCGCCCGCATACACCCATCGACCAGCCTCGACTGGCCCACGATAAACGCAACATCTTTCATATCATCCGCGGTCGCGGCAGCATACTGCTCCAGCACCCCTACGAGTCATTCAACACCAGTGTGGAGAGATTCCTGCGCACGGCCAGCGAGGACCCCAAGGTGCTCGCGATCAAGATGACACTGTACCGCACCTCCGCGGAAGGTAATATCATCCGATTGCTGACCCAGGCCGCCCGCAACGGCAAGCAGGTAGCCGTTCTGGTAGAACTCAAGGCGCGGTTTGACGAGGCAGCCAACATCCGCAAGGCAAGGCGGCTGGAACAATCCGGCATCCATGTAACCTACGGGGTAGTCGGTCTGAAGACACACAGCAAGGTCATACTCGTGGTCAGGAAGGATTACGACGGACTGCGGCGCTATGCGCACATCGGTACCGGTAACTATCACGCAGGCACGGCACGCCTCTACACCGACCTGGGCATGCTCACCTGTGATGAATCGATTGGTCAGGACCTGACCGAATTGTTCAATTACCTGACGGGCTACTCTCCCCCACCCAGCTACCGAAAGATCCTGGCCGCACCCTATACGCTGAAACAGGCACTCGTGGATAAAATCAACCGGGAAATCTCCAGCCATACCCCGGAATCTCCCGGCCTGATCCAGTTCAAGATGAATGCGCTGGAAGATGTGGACATTACCCGGGCGCTGTACCGGGCAACCCAGGCCGGAGTCCACGTCGACCTGATTGTGCGTGACACCTGCCGCCTGCGTCCCGGTTTAGCCGGGCTCAGCGAGAATGCGCGCGTCATCAGCGTCGTGGGCCGGTTTCTGGAACATTCACGCATCTATTATTTTCAGAATGGCGGGAACGAGGAATATTACATCGGCTCGGCAGACCTGATGACACGCAATCTCGAAGTACGCGTCGAGGTCGTCACACCGGTGGAGGACATCAAGTTACGGCAGGACCTACGCCTGATCCTGGATGTACAGCTTTCCAGTCTCCGAAATTCCTGGGAAATGCATACAGACGGGAGTTACACGCAACGGCAGACTGTGCCGGACCAGGACGTTCGCAGCGCCCAGGAGACCTTTATCGAGCTATCGTTGAAACGCAAGGCGGCGGCCGCGAAACACCGCCAGGCAAAGCTTCGCAAGAAACTGCTTAACCACTTTCAAAAACAACTGAAAAACAATACCTGAACGCTGCTGGTCACTGCGGATGCGGCTTCGCAGGAACTTGCACTGGATGGTTGTACCGGACAGCGGTAAAGAACATAGAAAAACAGTTCTTGTACGGGTGTGCGTTTGCACCCGTCCTGAACTGACGAACTCAGCGTGCGCAACACCTGGATGATATGGAAAACACCCCTGAAATGGCTACATGCGTTAGATCAGTCCGATAGAGCGACGTGTATCATACGACGGAGAATAGAAACCCGCTGACCGTCACCACGAGCAGTATCGGACATACCGGCATAGCCAAAACACATCGCCATGGTCGAGGTATCCGAAATAGCAATGGACAAGGCAGCATTGGACGGTTCAGGGATAGCTGCTTGCAGGTAGCAGATAAACAGACAACAGGAGAATATGGGCATGCCTACAACGATCAACTTCGGCAAGCTTTTCGGCAAGACTCCCTTCAAACCGATGAAAAAGCATATGAGCATCGCAGCGGAATGTGCCGCCTACATGCCGAAGGCCATGGAGGCCTTCTTGTCGGGTGACAAGGAGACCCTGAAGGACATCAAGCACTCCATCACGGCGCTGGAAAACGACGCTGACAAGATTCTGGAAGAATTGCAGAGCCGACTACCCAAGTCCATGTTCATGCCGGTTGACCGGGGCGACCTGCTGGACGTGCTGGAGATGCAGGAGGCGATTGCCGACCGAACCCAGGATATCATTGGACTGATGCTGGACCTTCCGCTGGATGTCCCCGAGGAAATGAAAAAACCGACCTTGCGCCTTGTCTCCTGCGTGACCGATGCAACCGATGGCGCAAACAAGATTGTGAAGTCATTCGAGGAACTGGTGGAGACCGGCTTCAAGGGTCCCCATGTCGAAAAGGTCCAGAAACTGATCCATGACGTCGTCAAGATAGAAACGGATGCCGACAGTATCGGTATCGAGATCACGCAGACCCTGTTCAAGCATTGCAAGGAGATGGACCCGGTTTCTGTCGTATTTCTCTACAAACTAATCGGATGGATCGATGATCTGGCGGATTATGCCGAAAAACTGGCGATTCGCACCCGCCTCCTGCTGGCCCGCTAAGATAAGGGTAACCTGACTATGGAGATCATAGCGGAATACGGTACAGTACTCATGATCCTTGCCATTGTCTTCGGTCTTTACATGACCTGGGGAATCGGGGCCAATGACGTCGCCAATGCCATGGGCACATCGGTAGGCTCCTGCGCCATCACGGTAAAGCAAGCCATTATTATCGCGGCGATCTTCGAGTTCCTGGGCGCATTCATCGCCGGCGGTTCGGTGACCAACACCATCCGTAAGGGGATCATTGATCCGGGAACCATCAGCGGAACGCCGGAGATTCTTGTTTTCGGCATGCTGGCCGCACTCCTGGCCGCAGGCGTCTGGCTGATGATCGCCTCCTGGCAAGGCTGGCCGGTATCGACCACACATACCATAATCGGCGGGCTGGTCGGCTTTGCCATTGTCGGCATTGGTTTCAGTTCGGTGAACTGGGGCAAGATCGGACAGATCGCGGCAAGCTGGGTGATCTCACCCCTGCTGGGCGGGGTGATCGCCTACTTTCTGATGATCAGTATCCAGAAATTGATCCTGCGAACCGACCAACCGTTTCAGAATGCCAGGAAATGGGGGCCGATGTATGTCTTCCTGGTGGGCTGGATCGTAAGTCTGGTTACCCTGTTCAAGGGACTCAAGCATCTCCACCTGGATTTTTCACCGACCACCAGTTTCTTCCTGTCGGTTATTTTTGGCTTGAGCATGGCTTACATCGGCAAACGCATGATTGACAAGATCCATGTGGATGCGGCGGCGGACCGGGAATTTCATTTTGCCAGTGTAGAAAAGGCCTTTGCACCCATGATGATATTTACCGCCTGCGCCATGGCCTTCGCCCATGGATCCAACGATGTCGCCAATGGAATCGGACCACTGGCGGCCGTGGTCAGCCTGGTAAGTTCAGGTGGTGAAGTTGCACAGAAGGCGGATCTCCCCTTATGGGTCCTCGTCCTGGGCGGAGTCGGTATCGTTACCGGTCTCTCCACGATCGGTTATCGTGTCATGCGTACCATTGGTACACAGATCACCTCCCTGACCCCCACGCGGGGCTATTGCGCTACCCTGGCCGCCGCCACCACGGTTGTGCTTGCCTCAAAGACAGGGCTGCCGGTATCCACAACCCACATCGCGGTAGGGGCGGTGATGGGGGTCGGAATGACCAGCGGCCTGGCGGCGATAGACCTGCGTGTTATCCGGGATATCGTGGCGTCCTGGCTGATCACCATCCCGGCGGGTGCCGGGCTGGCCATGGTGTTTTTTTTCACCCTCAAGGGCATCTTCGGCACAAGCTGCGCGCCCTGTACATAGAACCGTAAATGAGATTTTGGGTAACTCTCCTGCAAGGAGAAGAGGGAGGATCACCCTACCGATGACTCTGATCCCGGAATGATTTTCAACTTGCCGGACGAAGAGTTATCCCGTTCAGCCGGACCCGGAAACGCGGGCACCTGCAGGTCCGATATCATCTCCCCACCCGACTCCATCAACCATAACGGAATACTGCACTTGCGCATCAGATATTTATCGATATTGCGAAACAGACCGGCTTTCTCGGATGATTTCAGCACCAGATCATATCGGTTTTCATCCACCTCGCTCATGATTTCCCTGGCACGGTTTCCGAAGAGGACCTTCACCTCCGGGTCGACACCTTCTTGCCCGACAATCCCCAGGATCGTCTGGACACGCTCAAGCCTTCCATTTATGGTTGTTTTTTTCAGATCATCCGGCGTCGCTGCGGTTATCATCATCCTCGCCGATGGGGGCAGTGACTCCACGATATCCAGCACAGTCAGACTTGCGTGGTTCTCCTGGGCAAGTGTGATTGCGCGACCCAGTTCCTTGATGTCACACAGGTCACTGCTCAGTACATAGAGGATGTTCGAAAAGCGATTCATCACTGACCTCCTGCACAATAAGATGGGATGCGTCAGGTATCCACAACCGCACCAGTCAATGGATACAAATGTTTGGTACACTGTGCTAACAAGATTATGTCACTGAAATGTGACAAAACGATTACAATTCCAACAAGATGCGCAAACTTTCACAGATCCGGACGAGCACCCTGTCATAATTACGCAATGACAGGTGGGCAGAAAGGAAGGCACCAGCGCTGGATAATGCCAGACATACCTCGATCGCACCGTTCAACCGGGGGTAATGATTGAACAAAAATACAATCCGGCCTGAAATATCGGTGCCGCACAAGGGAATCAACAACTACCGGGTAAATCTGTGAACGAATTGATATCACTAGTGATTCTGCTCATCCTGTCGGGTTTTTTTTCGGGCTCCGAGACAGCGCTGACCACTATCTCCAGGGCACGTGCAGAGAGTCTGTTGAAGGAAGGGCGACAAGGTGCAGGAGCGCTCTGGAAACTGAAAAACCATACCACCCGGATGCTGATCATTATCCTGATCGGCAACAACCTGGTAAACATCGCCGCCTCGGCCCTGGCGACCGTGATTGCAACCCGTATCTTTGGCCATATCGGTCCCGGTATTGCCGTTGGGGTACTCACCATCGTGATACTGATTTTTGGCGAGATCACGCCCAAGAGCTGGGCGGCCCACAATTCCGAACGCATATCCCTGATAGTCGCCCCCCTTATACTCGCTTTCGGACGTCTTGCTCTCCCGCTGGTCTGGGTACTGGAACGGTTTACCAAATGGCTGCACCGTGCTGCCAATATGGAAAAGGCCCCTTCCGTGACCGAAATGGAACTCATCAGCATGGCCGAGCATGGTGCCGAGGAAGGCGTCATCGAGAGCAAGGAAAGGGACATGATTGAGCGCCTCTTCATGTTCAATGACCTGTTGGTGATGGATGTCATGACACCGAGGAATGTTGTCTTTTCCATGGACGGAAACCAGACTATCGAGGATGCCATGCCGGAGATTCTCGGTGCCTCCTACTCCAGGATTCCCCTGTATGAATGCGATCCGGAAGCGATTACCCGCGTGCTGTATCTTCGCGATGTACTGCAGGCAGTCACTGAGCAACACCTGAAGGCGCCGCTGAAATCCATTTCCCATGAACCTGTGTTTACCCCGCAGAATCAACCAATTGATGAGCTGTTTGCCACCCTGCGCAGCAAAAAGAGGCATCTTGCCATTGCCGTCAATGAGTACGGAATCCTGCAGGGTATTGTCACCCTGGAAGACCTGCTGGAGGAGCTGGTCGGTGAAATCTACGATGAGAGCGACACAACACCCAACCAGTTACGGGAAACACGCCCCGGCACCCTGACGGCAGATGCCGGTGTCGAGATGCGGGAGGTCAGAAAATATTTCCAGCTGGAGGAGATATCCGGCAAGCCCACCGATACCATCGGCCTGTGGGTACTCAACCATACGCAACGAATCCCCCAAAAGGGGGAATCCTTTGCCATTGATGGGCTGCTGGTCACCATCGAAAAAGCCACGAAACGGCAGATCGAGCAGGTACGCATTACCCTGGGAGAACGACAACTATCCGGGAGAGCGGAAAATTCAGCCGATAGCTAAAGATGCACATTGCTGACAACGAAGGACGCGGAGCAACCTGGCAGCATCCTTTCACGGTATTCCCTGTATAATTAACGATATGAAGACGGAATCACTCAACAAGGAACAACTGATTGTGAGCAGGGACGCTAACCGTCTGTTATGCCTAAAGGCATCTATGGACCGCAGTTTTGAAAGAATCTGAAACATGTCAAACCAGCAACTGCAATTTCTGATTACCGACGACATCGGTTTCGATGACTTCGCATCGCAACTGGTAAAAACCCTTTCATTCGAAACGGAGCCGGCCAGGACGCTCACGCGTATCTGGTATGACAGCTTTGACTGGCGCCTCTATAAACAAGGCGAGGAACTGGAACTGGTCACGAACAGCCGGTCAACCGTGATGACCCGGCGTAGCCTGAATGGCAGCCGGGGGAGCAGTTCCCAGCGTATCCAGGAGATACCGCGTTTTTCACAGGATCTGCCGGACGGTCCCCTGCGCCGGGATCTGGGTCCCGTACTGGAGATGCGCGCCCTTCTGCCCCGGTTACGGATCCGGAGCAAGGTTCAGACCCTGGTGTTGCGCAACAAGGACGAAAAAATCGTGCTGCGCCTGGCCTTAGAGGAAAACAGGGCCTTTCATCACCAGGGGAAAAAACCCCACAAACTGGGCAAGCGGATTCGTATCGAACCGGTACGCGGTTATCCGAAAGCGGCTGAGCGGGTAGCGAGGATCCTCCGCGAGGAAATGAAACTTGCGCCCGCGCAGGATAACCTGATGCTGGATGGCCTGGCCGCGATCGGGCGCAAGGCTGGCGATTACTCCCACAAGCTGAACCTGAAATTCGATGCCGACATGCGGTCTGACGAAGCCGCCAGGATCGTTTTCAGGGATCTCCTTGCTGCGATGGAGATCAATGAACCAGGCACCCGTCAGGACCTCGATTCTGAATTCCTGCACGACTTCCGCGTTGCCATACGGCGTACCCGCTCTGCCCTGACCCAGATCAAGGGCGTCCTGCCGCAAAAGACCGTTGAGCGGTTCAAGGCGGGCTTTGCCTGGCTTGGCCAGATCACCAGCCCGACACGTGACATGGATGTATACCTCCTGAAATTCGATGACTATCACGACAGTCTGCCCGAATCGGTCCAGGACGATCTGCAACCCCTGCATGAATTTCTCAGGAAACATCAGAAACTCGAGCATGCGTCCATGGTCAAGGCACTGGATTCCGCCCGCTATCGCAACCTGATCCAGGCGTGGCGCAAGGTACTGGAGGCACCGATACCCGAGACCTCCAGGCTTCCCAACGCGATGCGACCAATCAGCGAACTGGCCAGTGAGCGTATCTGGCGGATGTACCGCCGGGCAATCAAGGAAGGCAAGGCAATCGATGATGATTCACCAGCCGATGATGTGCATGAGTTACGCAAGACCTGTAAAAAACTCCGCTACCTGATGGAATTTTTCCAGAGCCTCTATCCGGCAGACCAGATCCGGAAACTGATCAAGGTCCTCAAGCTGATGCAGGATATCCTGGGGGACTTTCAGGACTATGAAGTGCAGGTGGACAAACTCAAGGAGTTCAGCCGGCAGATGATGGATGAGAAAATGGCGAACCCGGAGACGCTGCTGGCAATGGGCATACTGATCGATAGCCTGGAGAAGAGGCAACATCAGTGCAGGCAGAATGTTACCGCGCGTTTCAGCGCCTTCTCCACCCCGAAACACCAGAAACAGTTCCGGGAGCTGTTTGCCCCGGTATCACAGCAGGCAAAAGGATAAGCATGCAAGTACTCGCAACGTACAACATCAAGGGAGGTGTGGGCAAGACAGCCACCGCCGTCAACCTGGCCTTTAGCGCGGCATCCGAATCAAGACGTACCCTGGTATGGGATCTGGATCCGCAGGGAGCCGCCAGCTACTACTTCCGGATCAAGCCCAAAATCAAGGGCGGCGGCAAGGGCCTGCTGACCGGCAAGCGGGAACTGGACGATCTCATCAAGGGCACGGATTTCGAGTACCTGGATCTGTTGCCAGCGGACTTCTCGTATCGCAATATGGACCTGCTTCTGGATGAGGCCAAGAAACCCACTCGCCGTATCCGCAAATTGCTGAAACCGCTTGCCGATGAATACGACTACGTTATCCTTGACTGCCCGCCCAGTATCTCGCTGGTTTCGGAAAACATCTTCCAGGCGACAGACGCACTGCTGATTCCGACGATACCAACCACCCTGTCTCTGCGCACCTATTACCAGATCATCGATTTCTTCAGACAGGGCCATCTGGATACCGGCAAGTTATTGCCATTCTTTTCCATGGTCGACCGGCGCAAACAATTGCACTGTTCGATTGTCGATGAGCCGCCCAGAAAACTCTCCGCTGCCCTGAAAACCAATATACCGTATACCAGCGAAGTCGAGCGAATGGGGGTGCATCGTGCTCCA
>JARFQV010000120.1 GCA_029287615.1 Pseudomonadota bacterium
CGGCATTACAGGTACCGAGTTCGGTGTCTGTGCCGCCGTCAAGGTTGCCGAGGACCGGGGATTGCTCAGCCAGGACCAGGCAGAAAAGCTCCTGGGTGAAACCGCGAGTCATCTGCGCAGCGAGTTCAGCGAACTGGTGGAGAAAGCGAAACTCTCGGAAAAGATGCCGTTGAATACCGAGACCTGCCAGAAATTGCTGACCGAGATCAAGGCAAAGTAGATTCAGGGGAACGTGACAAGAGCCTCCGGAGGGAGGCTCCTCCCCGCCAAACACCTGTTCATCAGCCCCAGGGAGGGATGCTCAGGCGACGGGACTCTTTGATGTAATCCCTGAAAATTCCCTGTTATGAGATACTGATCTGCAAATGAGCCCTAGATAAGTACGTAAAATACAGTAGAATACGCACATATTCTTGCAGAGAAGCAAGGGTGAGAGGGAAAATTTCCCTGTATCTTTCCCGTTATCAGGGAATATTGCTGAGACGGGTTAGCACCAGACTGCTTCCACCGCCAATAAAGCAAATCGCCCCATCCGGGGCGTTTTGCTTTATCAGGGGTGTGGAGGATCGATGAGAAGCCATGGGTTCGACAAGGTGCGGCATGGCCGCACCACAGGACGCCGGCTTTGCCGGCGCCCCGAAGGGGTGACGGCCGCAGGTCAGCCTCATTCAGGCTGTACAAGATTTCTCCATTCAGTCATTCTTCGCCAGCTCTAAGCGTTATTGACTCAGGGTTCAGTTGACCAGCAGTTATCCTGGCGAGGCTATTTGTGCAAGCAGGTGATCAAGCCAAATGTTAGGTGCCAGATTGTCCAGGTGCTGCAAGAACCTGTTCAAAGTAAGCAATTGTCTTCGCTAGACCTTCATCTAGACCGACTTTTGGTGACCAGCCCAGAATCTCCCGTGCCCTAGTGATGTCCGGACAACGCTGCACAGGGTCGTCGGACGGCAACGGTTTCTCGATAATTTTCGACCCTGAACCGGTCTTGTCCACGATGAGTTCTGCAAGCGTCCTGATGCTCATTTCGTCAGGGCTGCCCAGATTGACTGGCCCGGTTACAGCATCCGGCGTTTCCATCATCAGTTCAAATGCACTGATCATGTCCGAGACGTAGCAGAACGCACGTGTCTGTGTTCCACCGCCATAGACAGTGATAGGTTCATTCCGCAGGGCCTGGATGATGAAGTTGGACACCACGCGCCCATCATTAACATGCATGCGCGGACCGTAGGTATTGAAAATCCTTGCGATCTTGATTAGCAAGCCATGCTGTCGGTGGTAATCGTAGAACAGGGTTTCCGCGCAGCGCTTGCCCTCATCGTAGCAGGCACGCAGGCCAATCGGATTGGCATTTCCCCAGTAATTTTCCAGCTGCGGGTGAACATTCGGATCGCCGTAGACCTCGCTTGTCGATGCCTGAAAGATGCGGCACCGCAGGCGCTTCGCCAGGCCCAGCAAATTGATCGCGCCATGGACGCTCGTTTTCGTGGTCTGGACCGGATCATGCTGGTAGTGGATGGGCGAAGCGGGGCAAGCCAGGTTGTAAATCTGGTCCACTTCCACATGCAGAGGAAATGTGACATCGTGCCGCAGCAGTTCAAAGCGGCGATGGTCATGTAGATGCGAAATGCCATCTTTAGTGGATGAATAGAAATTATCTACGCATAATACCTCATGTCCTCTGGATAACAACCAATCGCATAGGTGCGAGCCCAGAAAACCCGCCCCTCCTGTCACCAGAACCCGCTGTGTTGTCAGTCCACGCATCCTGCGTCTTTTGATTTGGATATCACATTTATTTTTTAAAGAAAGGTTATCATACAAGAGTTCCACCCCTCACAGGAAGACTCTGGTGTAAAGGTAAGTTCATGACGCTCGAATTGCGGGATATCGAGCGGGTGGCTTTGGTGACAGCACCAGCACCAATGTCCGGGGGAACGTATCAGTTTGACGTCACCGACCGGAACTAACTACACCTGTACATTCCTCATATTGGCCGCTGGACGATGAACAATGGCCATCTCGGTGTTTATTTGCGGTCCTCCCTCTGCAAGGGGGTATCCCATGTGATCTCGCGCCGAAGGGTGAATTTCAGTGCTGTGATGCAGCGCGAAGCCAGCGCAGCGCCGGTTGATGATCTGCCGCTTGTCATCTGCGAAGACCAGACGGTAAGAACTCTACTGTGTAGTTACATTGATTCGCATCCAGTGTTCTGTAGCGAATTCGACAACCTGAACGGAGTTGGATCTCTGCTTCGAGATTTGTCTGGTCACCCATTGATATCCACTGTTGCCTGAGCGTGCAAGGCAAGGCGATGCCTGCACATTTCAGGTACGGGATAATTCACTTCGCTCATTGGCGTATCAGTCCGCATGTCCCCGCGTAACTGGTGTTGTGCGATACCGTACATCCGGACCCAGTACGGGGAATGGCAGTTCAACTTCCTGTACCTCGGCTACCGGGAGCCTGAAACGGTATACATCCACACGCTCAACCGAATGGGCATCAATTGGAAACGATCTGATCAGTTCAAAATCGGGTGTCCCTAGAGCTTCATGCAGCGCCCGAACTGGCGCAGAAGGTTGCCCGTGTGCGGGTACCTCTACTGCCAGCCAGCGTGCACCGCCTTGCTCCCGTATAACCCGGATCACATCCGCCGGCGAGTGCACAAAATCCTGCTGCCGCCACCCGGGAACCTTCGCAGATGCATACAACAGCTTGCTGCCCAGTACAACGCGACGCTGGAAATCCTCGTCACCGGCGCGCACGTAAAAGGTGAATATGCCGTCGTGATAACCTTCGTAAAATAGCGGCTCTGCCGGGGCGGCCTGTTCCAAGAATGCGACGAGTTCACGGTAGCCGCTGACCGATGGAACAGTATGCTGTCTCACCAGATAGGCCTGTGACAGCAGAATCAACAGTATGATAATCATCGTCAGTTTCCGGCCATCCGACACCGGCATGCGCAATCGTCGTTCCACCCACTCGCTGACGCTAATGATGCCAATAGCGCAGAGGATGATCATCGGCACCATCACTGGAAGGGCATACCGGATATCCTTCGCATACAGTATCGTGAAAACAAGATACAGGACGGCTATCCAGCTCATCAGGGTAATGGCCTCCCGCTGCCACCGTTTTTGCGCCAGTCCGGCGAATAGTCCGAGGCCTGCCAGACAGATCAGATGAATGTCGACGATCTGTGTCAGGAGCAACGGGTAGAACGTCCAGGTTGAAATCGTTGCAAGATGTGTTGCAGATGGCAGCAGCCAGTCGAGCTGGACCTGGGCCCAGTGACTAATTAGCCTTACAAAGGGCAGGAGTATGAGTAAACTGATGCCTGCCGCGAGTAATATCTTGTTATAGGCGAGTCGTTTCCAGTCGCGCTGTACTGCCATCCAGCATGCGAATACCATGACCACAACACCTGTAGGATAGTAAGTCAGGATTCCCAGCAGTGTCAGCAGCGTGGCCACCAGGAAATCAGTATGACTCCCGCCGGGTGCATCCAGCCAGCGTCGTGCGTGGTACAAGGCTCCCAGTCCCAGCGCCAGTGCTGGAACGTTGAGCATGATTGCATGTGACCAGGTAATCATCCCCGGCAGCAGGAGCAAAAGCCCAGCTGCCCATCCGGCTTCCGGCGATATCCAGTGGCGTAGCCAGGCCATCAGGTAGAGTGCGCCCAGCAGGGAAAAGGCTAGCACCAGGGTTTTTGCAACGTAGGGTGAGGGGCCCAGCAATGCGAATGCAGTGGCCTCCAGCAGGTAGAAGACAGGAGGGCGCGAAGCAGGATCTATAGCCGGGTAACGTGCGTAATAGCTGAGTGCGTAGCCTTTCGCGTCAAGAGTGAAATCACGGATATAGTCGAGCCAGAAAAAACCGGTAACCGCATGGCGAGGCGAATCCCCCTGAAACCAGAGGCCGTCATTATCAAGGTGCAGCGTGAAAAGGTAGGTCCAGATGACCAGCAGAACCAGTACCTGCAGCAGAAGCTGGCGTGACGAAATGATCCTCGCCGAGTTCATAGACCTGTCCGCCTCGTTGTCCGTATGCGGGTTTCCATGTGTATCTGGATGTGAGGATATTCCTGTTCCGGGCTGACCCTGGTTCTTCTTCTTCACCCGTGAATTAGCCGCCTTGCATGTGCGATCCCGGTAGCAGAATTATGACGGGCCGTTTGTGCCGGTGGAGCTGTCGACCATATCATGAACGCTGCAGATTTGCGGTGTCGGCGAAGATGCTGCCTTTGCCGACACGCATGTGTTCTAGATAGTCCTGGTATTCGCTAATCTCCCAGAGATTGTGTCTGGCACCGAAAAGCAGGTTGTGAGAGGCAAGTATTCCACTGAGCATCGCCTGGTCCTGATTGTTGTAGCGATGCAGTCCGTTGCGGCCGGCGGTCTGGAAGTTATCTAGTCCGGCAACGAATTCACGCACAACGTCCAGATGCTCACGGTAATCGGAATCATAGACCGGATAAGCCTTGGGTATGCGAAATACACATCCATCCTCAATATCTGCGCAGCGTGACAGACCGATCTGATCAACTTCCCGCGAAGCCAGATTGACAAGCTCCTTGTCTGGCAGGTTCCACAAGTCATCGCCCTCGTTGCAGAAATATTCCAGTCCCAGCGTGGACTTGGAGGGATCGCTTATCATGTCCGGACTCCAGTTCTTGAAGTTCTGGATACGTGCTACGCTGACATCGATGTCGTGTATGTAGACCCAGTTGTCTGGGAACAGGTCTGCTTTATTGACAATCAGGCATACGGTCAGGAAGTCGCGGTATCGCAGCCTGCTGGCAGCGTTCAGGACCTCGTCCGGTGGTGCAGGATCAAGCTTCTTAAGAAACTCTGTAATGGGCATGCTTGAGATGATTGCCGAACCGTCATGTTGCGTATTGCGTCCTCCGGATGAGGTCAGTACTGACCATTTACCGTTACCATGACGGTGAATCCTTGTAACATCGGTATTCAGGTAAACCTTGCTACCCTGCCGCTCTATTGCATCTCGAACTGCCTGCCACATCATGCCTGGACCGCGGCGCGGGTAGTGAAACTCGTTGATCAGTGTCCGGATCTTTCCGGCTGATCCCAGGAACATATCCAAGATCGCGGATTTCAGCGAAAGGTCTTTAATTCTCTGGGCCGCCCATTCTGCCTTTAGCTTGTGACAGGGTATGCCCCACACCTTCTCAGTGTAGGATTTGAAGAAGGTGTTGAAAAGTCGCTTGCCAAACCGGTTGGTAATCCATTGCTCGAAGGAAATTTCATCATGATAGGGAAATAACTGCCAGCGCAGATAACTCGCAACGATTTGTATGGATTCGAACAGACCCAGGCCGCGCAAGGTATCCAGCGGTTTCAGGGGATAATGGAAGAAGCGCTTTCGATAATAGATCCGGGACAGTCGGGGACGCAACAGCAGATCATCACCAAGAATCTCGTGCCAGATCTGCCCAATTTCGGGTATCTGAGTGAAAAAGCGGTGACCGCCCATGTCGAAATAGTTGCCGCGGAATTGCTCTGTGCGGGCCAGCCCGCCTACGGTGTGGTGTTTTTCCAGTACTACCGTTTCTGTGCCGAGACGGGTGAGTTCATGCGCGGCTGCCAGTCCCGTTGGGCCACCACCGATCACAATGACCGGCGTGTTCTGTCCACCCGTGTTCGTGTTGCGCATCTCTTGCGACAGCCTGGCCAGGCCAGAATCGTCAGCAAATCCACTCATGGCGCATCCTCCAGTGAACGACGCCTCATGACAGTAGTTTCGATCCAGGCCCAGGCAAACGCACCAAGACTGTAGAGGTAATATAGCTGGTGATAGAGGATGCCACCGATCGCGAAAACGCTGCCGTTTCGCTGACGAAAGAATCTGAACAAGGGCCAGTTCGCGACAGGTGCCATCAACAGCAATCCTGCGGGCAGCCACCAGGGAACCAGTCGGATGGTCGCGCAGAGTAATCCCAGTGCCAGGATGCCGGCGAGAGCTGCACGCCAGCGCTCAGCAACCCCGATATTGAGATCATTCACGATCATGCTCCTTTCGAGTATGAGGCGTGACCAGGGGATGGCGCGCTGAAAGATATCAGTGTGTAATAGATTCCCGACATGCCACAACTTCAGGTGCTTTCCCTGGAGTTCCGGTACCAGCCGAATGTGGTAACCAGCCGCACGCAGGCGATATCCGAGTTCAATATCCTCGATTCCCGGCAGATGATAAATTTTTGCATCGAATCCGCCGACAGCCTGAAAGGGCGCCTTTCGTATGGCGCCGCAGCCTGCCCAGAAAGTAGATGCCTTTTTGCTACCTTTTTGATGGTAGTAGTGATGCACAAGATTCTTGTATTGCGACAGGAAGTTCCTCTCCAGGGGGGTATCGTCGTAGGAACCGAATACCGCCGTGACTTCCGGGTCGGAGAAGTTGTTGCTGATTATCCTTGCAGCATCTTCATGCACTTCCACATCGGCATCGACGAACCAGGTGATATCTCCAGTAGTATGTTCAACGCCAAGATTGCGTGCGGCTGCTGCGCCTTTACGGCCTTCGGTGTGGATGATTCTAGCGCCCAGATCCGCTGCAATGCTCGCAGAGCGGTCATGCGAGCCATCATCGACAACGAGTACCTCGATGATCTCTCCCCGTGCCTGCATCCTGATAAGAACGGGCAGGCTCAACTGCAGGAAATTCTCCCCATCGAACACGGGCATGACGACACTTATTTTATGTGTGCAGGCAATTTCTTCATCCACAGTCATGTCTATCACTATCCCGTCTAATGCACGCGGCATTCCAGGAAATATTCTGACTGGGGGAGGGCGGCATTACTCTGCCTGTAGGCATCCACTAGAATCATGTTCTGATTTACCATCTAAAACCATCTGAGCATCAGCAGCTCAGCGTCAGCTATCCACACAGCGGATACCACAAGGCATGGCCTTGCAAGCCTGGCCAAGTGTTCGATGAACGACCCGGTGTGTTCGGAAAAACGGTAAGAGTGTCCCTGTCTTATTGCCCTTGCCCCCGCTCCTTGCCAGGCTGGATCATTTATAGTAGTGGGAACAAACAATCTGCTACTTTGGTACCTGCTGTGCAGGTATCCGGTTATCCTTGGGCTGGTTGGTGCCTAGCGTGCTCCCGCTTTATGAAAACACTTTTGTATTCAATTTAATCTTTGCATTATCGTCTCGATAAATAACCTCATATAATACAGATAATGTTTCCAATATGCGATAGCCAAATATTGCAACCTGACAATCAGTTGTTGTCCTGCCTTAATTGATTCATTAAATAAATGTGGAAAATTGGCTGCATGCCATGAAAAGCCCGCCACCTGTCGCCATCGAGCTGCAGCTGCGCCACATCCCGGCGTGGACGAAAATCACAATCAGGAAGCCGGTTGATCTTACGACGTATGAACTTCTGTTTGGCATGCATTACCAGCTACCGGCACTACAGCTAATCGTCCGGATAACGGCGTTAGATGGAACGCTGCTGTACAGAGCTGGCTGGCGCTAGACGAGGCCTGGATTGTAAGGGGCGAATATATTCAGAGCCATCGTGAGTATGAGGCGCTGTCTGGTGTTCACCGCAGAAGATAAGTATATTAATATCATGGTCTGATATCTGAGTTCCGGGTTCACGAAGCGGCACAATGGCAGGGATTGGCCAAGTACATCTTAACGAGAGGAAGTTCCCGAGGAGCAGTCCGGCGACACAGCCCGAAAGCCCACTTTGTTCGTGGTATCCGCCACGGTGGTCGTATCGAACCTGTGCTGTCGCCATCGCTCCGTGAGAATCTGAGATGATTACCAGAGGTCTTAGACGGACGTTTGCTCGTCGAGCGGTCCTTCTCCTGTATCACAGGATTGTTAAGCCGTCCGTGGACCCGTGGTCGCTTTCCGTTTCACCACAACACTTCGACGAGCACCTGCATGTGTTGCGAAAACACTTCTATCCGCTAGGGCTCACTGAGTTCCTAAGATTGCTCAGGGGACGGATTATACCGCGACGATCTGTCGTCATTACCTTCGATGATGGCTATGCGGATAACCTCGCCAGCGCGAAACCTCTGCTCGAGGCGAACGACATACCGGCTACGCTGTTTGTTGTCGCAGGGCAGGGGAATACCTTCTGGTGGGACGAACTGGAGCGTTTGATCCTCTACGGAGAATTCGATACCGGTCTGGTATCCTTTTCTGCACGGGATCAGCTGCATCTGCTGGAGCTTGAGTCTCCACCCGTCAGGGCGGGTGATACGGATTCGCCAGAAGGGGCAAGTGGGAATGCCGCGACCGGACGGATGGAGGCATATCGGGAAGCCTGGCAGGTGCTTCGGCGCCTGGGCACGGAAGAACGCCGGGATGTTCTTGCCCGGATCGCAACGGAAGCGACAGCCACCCCCGGTTACCCCGATGCCCGGCGGCTCAACCCGGACGAAATCTTCCAGCTTCAGAACAGCGGACTGGTCGAGATCGGTGCGCACACCATGGGTCATCCCTTTCTTCCCGAGCTATCACATTCCGAGCAGCGGGCAGAGGTCGTTGGCAGCAAACAGGCGCTTGAGCAGCTTACCGGCAAACCGGTGACCACCTTTTCATATCCTTTCGGAGCGTTATCCGAGCGCACTGTCGAGATAGTCCGCAATGCAGGATTTTCATGCGCCTGCACAACGAAGCCTTCGGCGGCATGGCGTTATAGTGATCAATACAGGCTGCCCCGGATGGCGATAGAGGATTGTGACGGTGAAGTATTCGGACATCGTCTCGCCAATACATTCACGCGCCTTGAGGCATAGTGGCTTGAGCTCGGCCCAGGTCCCTCTCGTATCCTTGGTTGTTCCTGCTCACAACGCAGAACGGTTTATCGAGGGCACCATTCGTTCGCTTTTATCGCAGACATACAGGCACATCGAGGTAATAGTGATAGACGATGGCAGCTCTGACCGTACTGCAGCATTGGTGACGTCGATTCAGGAGGAAGACCCGCGAGTTGTACTCCTCCGACAGGCCAACCTGGGCGTTGCGGCGGCAAGGAATGCCGGGATCGAGCGGGCACGGGGTGAACTTATCGCCCCGGTCGATGCCGATGATCTGTGGTATCCGCGTGCCATCGAAAAGCTTGCGGGCTGCCTTGATGAGCAGGGCCCCGGGGTCGGTATCGCCTACGCCTGGTCTGCCTACATTGACGAGCAAGGTCTTCTGACAGGCGGTTTTCGCGCAGCAACCCTCGAAGGCGATGTATTTGCTACCCTGCTTTGTCATAATTTTCTTGGCAACGCAAGCTGCACAATGCTACGACGCGAATGTTTTGACGTGACAGGCGGCTATGACAGTGGATTTCGCGAGCACGCCGAACAGGGATGCGAGGACTGGGATTTCTACCTCAGGGTTTCCGAACATTATCACTTCCGGGTTGTTCCGGAATTACTCATCGGTTATCGCAAGGTCGCAGGCCGGATGTCATCGGACTCCGAGCGGATGGCAAGATCCCACAGCTATATGCTGCAGAAGGTATACAAGCGCCATCCCCGGCTTCCGGGATTTCTCTCCCGGATATCGAAGAGCAGTTTCTATCTCTACCTTGCCGATGAGGGCGGGCCGGCGAGTCGTGGAGCCTGGTTAAGGCGGGCTTTTGCCAGCGCTCCCCTGTTGTGCCTGATTCGTCCGCGTTTTTACATGCTATGGGTTGTCGATGTTTTTCTGTCCGACTCTCGATCGGATATCGGGACAATTCCCCGAACGTCGGACGATGGGCATTCGCTGGAGAGTATCCGGCAGCGAAAGTGGCGACTCCATACCATGCTGACCGCCCAGAAGGTGTTCCACTCGCTGCTTCGTATCCATGATGGTGCGAGATTGTCGAAAGCGGGTATTGCCGGAGGAGAAACTGCCAGTGGCGCTTCCGATCGTTGAAGTCGAGCTGACCGAGCCACTGCCGGACCTCGAGGCTCGCTGCCGTGCCGGGGGCATGGCACTCATAGTGCGCCATAAGCAGCAGGCTGTGGGATTCATGATGTTGCCGGCGACTGCGGAGCTTAAGCACGATCAGCTCGCCCGTCTTGTCTCGGCCGAAGCGGGAACGAACATCCTGGCAGAAAAGCTGCGGGCAGAGCTGGCCCCGACGCCCTCGCCGGTACCGGTACCGAGCCTCACCGTGGCTATCTGTACCCGGGACCGCCCGGACCTACTCACACGCTGCCTCGATTCACTGCAAGGTCTTCCGTCAGCGGACAACGAGGGTATGAGTGGATTTGATATACTGGTTGTCGACAATGCACCATCCGGAAATGCCACAAGGAAGGCCACGGAACGGCACAGCGATGTCACATATATTCGTGAAGTGCGACCCGGGCTCAACTTCGCGCGCAACCGCGCGCTGCAGGAGGCAACAAGCGAGTATATCGCCTACCTCGATGACGACGTGGTCGTCGATGGAGGGTGGCTTGCCGGTTTGCAAGATGCGCTGACCGTTCACGCCGACGCGTTTGCTATCACCGGGCAGGTACTCCCGCTGGAACTCGCCACGAGGGCACAGGTTCTCTTCGAGCGCCGGGGCGGTTTCCGGCACGGCTTCTCGAGGCAACGATATACCGATCAATATGCGGGGGGCGGGGATCTGTACCCCTGCAGGACCGGTATCTTCGGCGTCGGCTGCAACATGGCCTTCAATCGACGCAGATTGCTCGACCTTGCCGGTTTCGACGAAGCACTGGATACCGGCCCTCCCCTTCCGGGAGGAGGGGATCACGACATCTTCTATCGCGTCGTGCGCGCCGGAGGGCCGCTTGTCTACGAGCCGCGCATGCTCGTATTCCACCAGCATCGAAAGACCATGCCCCAGCTGCGTCATCAGTACTGGACCTGGGGGCTTAGCGTCATGGCCGTTGCTACAAAATGGTACCGTGAGGATCCGCAGATGCGC
>JARFQV010000135.1 GCA_029287615.1 Pseudomonadota bacterium
CCTGTAATGTAAGGATCCTTTCATAAAAGCCCTGCCCGGACTCTAGAATGAAACGATAACGGCCTATCGCTTAATAAGCAAGCCTGAATCGCCCTTTATCGGCCTAAGTAGGCCCCGACCATGGCCTGCAAATAGCCGAGCGGCGAGATGTCGATCAACTCGGCTGCCATGCAGCCGGCCCATTCGTCGATCACGATCTGTCCCTCGGCAGGACTGAGTTCAGCCACCTTATCCAGAGCGGCCTTCCTCAGCTAATCCGGCACCCAGAAGGCGAACCCGATAGCGCCGGACGCATTTTCACTACTACTACATTCTTTGGTTGTCGTCGGTGTTGTAGTAGTTGTCCTTCTTAGGTCCAAGTCCGTAGTAGGTAATGCTCCCGGGTTTGCCGGACCCGGTTCAGCCGTTTGTGGCTCAGCCGTATCAGGCATATCCGGATGTGGTGAATCCGCGATTTCCCGGATCATGTAGAAGCCACCCCGGATGCGGCCTTGCCGGTCACGCTCACGGACATAAGGTGCATAGCCGAGCGCGCGAAGTTCCCTGAGCAGCTTGTAGATCCCATCGCGCCCCAGGTCGCCACGTTTGCGCAGATCGTTGACCAGCACCTTCCAGTCGTCTGGCTTGGACAGCAGGTAACCGAGCAGGCCCCTGGCCGCCCAGGACAGACGTTCATCCTCGGTGGCCTGTTGTTCGATGATGACAAAGCAGTCGCGGCGCGGGGCACGGATGATGGTATTGCTCATGCCTCGTCGGTGCCGACGATAATCCGGGCCACCTCCGAGCACCTGCAGACCATGCAGTCGTCCGGCCCCGAACACCCTGGCAAACGGTTGTTAGCTTTGCATCAGCCCGAGCAGGACACGATAATAATCTTCCGGGTTTTCTTCCCACGGAAAATGGGCGCATCCTGCCAGTACATGATGTTCGGTCTTGCTCAGCAAGCGCCTGTATTCGGTCAGGCTTTGGGGCTGTAATACGTCCTGCTGACAATAAATCACTCCACTGATCTTATCTGACAGGTCTTGCACATCTGCATCGGATAGTGGTGATTTTCGGTATTCTTCCCAGATTCTGACATTTAATTTGCTGTTAGCATCCTGTTGCGTAAATCCTGCGGCATATTCCCGCCCTTGCTCTGCATCGACAAAATAACTGGCTATCTTGCCCCGAAAACTATTTCGCTTTTCAACCAGCGTTCCCATATCATCGAGTGTCATGCTGCCGGTATCAGGATGGTTGAAGCGCTTCTGCTCGATATGCTCCAGACTGTGTAGCGCCGGATCCACCGGATTGCTCAGAATCAGTTTGTCAACACGCTCCGGATATTCTTTTGCAAACAGCATTACCTGCAAAGCACCCCAGGAGTGCCCCCAAAGCACCACCTGTTCTTGCGGCAATACATCATGCATGTCTCGAATCCACTGTGACAATGCAGATGCCTGTGACTTTATCCCCAGCCCTGCATTATCGCCAACTCCGCGCATATCCCAGCGACAGACCCTGTAACCTGCGGCCAGGATCTTTTGAACCGGCTGCAGATTCCAGGTTGTGAAGGCAGGTCCTCCACCAATCAGGTATACGGGGCGCCCTTCCCCAAGACAGTGCATCCGGATTTCAGCTACAGCAGACGAGATACAGCAACTGCTGAAAATGATCAGGGCAATATTCTGGAGTTGCATCATGATTACAGGTATCAGCAAACGACGGGGATGGAGAATGTAATGCAGCCCCCTGCAGTTTTTTGGATGACGATACTGGTTTCTCTGCTGTTGATTCGCCGGTACTGCCAACCGAAACAGTACCTGCGCAGCTTGTTCAGCAACACAGTACACTGGCGCCCGGGATCAGTACAATACCGGCGCATGCCAATAGGCATCCCTGGCCACCATCACCGCCTGATGCACAACCTCTGCTCCGGTTTATAACCGGTGAATCCCGCCAGTCTGGATTTCGTTGACGGAAACCGATCCGGGTGAATCCCTGCACAAGTGTTTCGCATACCTGCGCCTCGGGGAAGCGGGATACGCTATTGGGTACGGCGTGACTTTTTCTTCACGCGCCTTCCCCGAACAACGCGTTTCACGGTGTTGGGCAGATTGTCGACGATGAGGTCGGCAAAGGCCTGCAGTGCAGCATGCCGGGGAAAGGTGCTACGAAACACCAGTGATATCCGCCGCGAGGCGTCTGCCGCTACCAGGGGCTGCGCCACCACCCCGCTACCGCTAGTCCAGGAACCGCGCATGGCCAGTGCCGGCACGAGAGTGATACCGTAGCCGGCACCAACCAGCAGTATCAGGGTTTCCAGACTGGAGGCGCGCAGATCAGCCATCTCGCCCTGTGTCTGGCGCTCCCCGATCTTGCACACATCCATCGCCTGATCGGCAAGGCAGTGCCCTTCGGACAGCAGCAGCAGATTGGCATTGCGCAGGTCGCGCAAAACGATCTTTTCTTTTTCGTAGAAGTCATGCTTGCGTGAATAGGCGACCCAGAACGGTTCGTCAAACAATGGCATGGCCTCAAGATCCGCATCCTCCACCGGGGTCGCCAGCAGAGCGGCGTCAATTTCGTGATTGCGCAGCCGAGCCAGCAGGGTATCGGTAAGCTCTTCCGACAGGACAAGTTTGCTCTGAGGAAGTCGTTTCTTCATCGGAGCCAGGATCAGCGGCACCAGGTAGGGGCTGAGTGTTGGGATGGCGCCAATACGCAAGGGGCCCGCCAGCGGGTCCCTGTGGATTCTCGCCAGCTGCTCGATGGCATCGGCCTGTTCCATCATCTGCCTGGCATGGACCAGGATATCCTGGCCGACCGTTGTGATCTCCACCGAGCGGTTGTTTCGTTCAAAGATTGCCACACCCAGCTCGTCCTCCAGCTTTTTGATCTGACCGCTCAGGGTCGGCTGACTGACAAAGCAACGCTCTGCTGCCTTGCCGAAATGGCGGGTTTCCGCAACGGAAATGATGTATTTCAGATCTCGCAGATTCACATGCCGAATATAATACCAATGATCGATTCTGTCGATCATTCCGGTTTAAATAAACGATTTCAATTATTCATCTCATAATACTATCTTCTACCACAGCAGAAGAGGCAACACCACTTACAAGAGGAGAGATCCGGATGAATACCATAGATATCGGCATCAACGAGCAGGATCGAGTGACTATCGCGGATGGTCTGAAATGCTTGCTGGCAGATTCCTATACACTGTATCTACAGACGCACAACTTCCACTGGAATGTGACCGGACCGCAGTTTCGTGAGCTACACCTGATGTTTGAAGAACACTACAACGAGCTGGCGATCGCGGTTGATGACATTGCCGAACGCATCCGTACCCTGGATGTCGCCGCGCCAGGTACCTACAGGGCCTTTGCAGAAATGAGCAACATCCAGGAAGTAGACGGCGTACCGCCGGCGGACGAAATGGTGGAAATCCTTACCCGCGGGCATGAACAGGTCGTGAAAACCTGCCGCGAGGTTTTCGAGCCCGCCCAGAAAGCCGGCGATGAATCAACTGCCGCACTGGTCTCTGACCGTATGCGTGTCCATGAGAAAACCGCCTGGATGCTGCGCGCCCTGCAGTAAATACACCACCCGGGCACCAGCAAGCACATGCCGAAAAAGTCTGTGCAATGTCACGGTGACAGGACTCCGCCCCCCCCGGCAGGTGCATCACTGGCCTGACCGGGGATGGAGTCGCGGCCGCCGGGAGGGGGCCTGGAGACGGGTTCCGGGCATTGTTGCCCGACCCCGTCGTGAATTGCCGTGAGGGACCACTGATCATGACAGGGCCAGCCCGCGGTGTGGTTTGTGGTAATTCGCCGGATGCTGTTTACGCGTCAGCAGCTTCCTTATTTGCCAATGCTCGCTGCCGGGTATGGCATCGTCAATCGTGATTTCACCGCCCTGGTTAGTCGCGATCGGCTTGCCGTCCCGGTACAGAATGCGATGACCTGGCTGTGCGGTGATACGCTTGCCGGGTGTGATGATGCCGGTTAGATTCAGGGGGTCTGCGCTGCTGATCGTTATCAACTGTTCAACATCCCGTTTTCTACGTACTTCACGCATCAGGTTGACCGCTTCGGGTAGTGCAAAATGCTCGCCGGCAAAACCCAGCACGAATCGGCCGCCCCTTATTTCGCCACGCGCCTCCAATCTGCGAAAGACATACAGCAAATCCCTCCATGTCGGCAATCCGTTTTCCCTATCGAGCAGTTTTCTGAACACAACGCCGTAACGGGTCAGCAGTGTTCGTGCAACATATTCGACCCGCTGCTGCTCATCTTCCTGTTGTACCGGCGTACGTATCACTGACCAGCGTCCGCCCGCGGCGAGCGGTGCCTGCAATGCCGGGGAGCGACGACGGCGTTGCCGGCTTTTCTGTGGTGAAATCATTGCACGCAGTCCCTGGTACTGGTCCGAGTTAACCAGCCCCCAGGCAACCAGTTCGCCCAGTGCATTCTCCAGTTGCGTTTTCAACAGGCCGGTTTGCTGTTGCAGGTCACCAAAAAAACTGGCACCCCATTGTTTCAGTATGTCCAGAACCTCGACTGCCGCAGAACTCAATCCCTCGGGCATCGTCGTCTCAGCCCGATACCAAACCGACAGATGCGTACGGAAGATGAATGCCAGCGGTGTGGATGTAATCGCCGGGTTCTTGCGCTTCTTGTCCTTACCACCAGGTGGATGCAAACGCAGCCAGGTGAGCTTTCCCGAGCTGCACAGCTCGTCCAGCCCGGTTGAATAATACGGTTGCAGCCGGACAGGCAGGATGTCCTTTTCCCAGCTGCCGGCTGGCAGGCTTACACCTTCGAGCTGCAACAGGACGCGTTCCAGCGCGGCAATACCTTCGGACGGCTCATCCAGCCCCTGCCAGTCGAACAGGAAGCGCATGAAATCCGCGGGGCTTACCGGCTCGATTTCGCTGCGCAATTGCCTGAGCGTATAGCGGTGTATGCGCGCCAGCAGGCCACGCTCGCACCACTGCACTTCAGGTCGACATGGATCGAAATGGCCCTGAATGACAAAGCCTTCCTGTTCCAGCAGGTTTAATGCCCGCTGCACCTCACTGGCAGGCAGGCCAAGTGGTTTCGCCAGCTGGTCAACCGTAACAGGACCCAGACTTTCCAGCCGGCTGCGCATTATTTCGGTGACAGCTTGCTCAAAAGACCCTGCTTCTTCAGCACTCAACGGGTCAATCACCGGGGACATCTCTGTGTCGGGACAGATCAACTGCATGGCCTGCAATCTTTCCGCGGTGACCCACAACACCTCATTGCTGGACAGCAGGCGCGTTGCTCGCTGTTGCCGCTGCAATTCCGCCAGGTATTTCCGCCAGCGCCCGAGATCAGGCGAGGCGATTTCGCCTTCTGTGATAAAACCGGCAATCAACAAGGCGTCATGCAGCTCATCCGGACTGCGCGGCTGCGGCCAGGCTTCCAGTATTACCTGCTGGATCGCATCGGGATTCAAGCTGCCCATGTCGGCTGCAGACCGCCGGTCCATGCCCCGCCGCTGCTGAACCGCCAGAGTACGCCGCTCTTCGGCCGGAGTGTCGTCGAGGAAGGCATAGGGTCTCGCATTCAGAATCTCGTACGCCATCGGCGATGGTCCGGGCAGATCTTTCGCAATCACACCCAAACGCTTTTCCTCGATATCTTCCAGGACTTTTTTCAGGCCATTTATGTCCATCAGCTCGTGCTGGCAGTCCCACAGTACCTGGTTCACCAGCGGGTGATCCGGCACCTCACGCTCGCCCTGGATGTTTTCTAAACAGGCGAGCTGGTCCGGAAAGACCTGCGCCACCAGGTCTTCCGCATCATTGCGCTGGAACGGTGCCGGCACTTTCCTGCCGCCCCGCGTTCGGGGTACCGCCAGCGAGATATTGCTCACCCAGCGCCAGCGAGTCGGAAACATGGGCGCATCGAGCAGGGCCTGTATCAATACGCCCTCGACCGTGTCCGGTTTCAGATACCCGGCCGGTTCCTCCAGCGGAAAACTATGGGTTGATCCAAGCGAAAGAATCAGATTGTCTTCGTTGGCGGCTGCCTGCAATTCAAAATTGAAGCGGCGGCAGAACCGCTTGCGCAACGCCAGACCCCAGGCCTTGTTCACGCGGGAACCGAAGGGTGCATGGATAACGAGGTGCAGATCGCCGGTTTCGTCGAAGAACCGTTCCAGCACGATGTTTTTCTGACTCGGTATCAGGCCGAATACGTCTTTTGTTGCCGCAAGGTATTCAACGAGCTGCGAAGATGCGACCTTGTCAAGCCGCAACTCACTCTCCAGATAATCCAGTGCCGTCGGCTGCCCCTCACCAAGCAGTTCGTCGATGGTCTCACGCAGACGCGAAACCGCGAAAGACAGTTCGTCAGTGCGTCCCGGCGCCTCGCCGAACCAGAACGGTATCGTAGGCGGCTGGCCCCGGGCATCTTCCACGAACACCCTGCCCTGCTCGATCTTCAGCATGCGGTAGGATAAATTACCCAGCTGGAAAATATCCCCCGGCATGCTTTCAAACGCGAAATCCTCGTTCAGCCTACCGATGAACAGGCCTTCCGGCTGCAGGATCACGTCATAGTCAAACTGGTCGGGTATCGCGCCGCCGTTGGTTATCGCCGTCAGGCGTGCATTGCGGCGCGGTCGCAACATGCCATTCACGGCATCCCGGTGCAGATAGGCGCCACGCCTTCCCCGCCGCGTGTGAAACCCATCTGCCAGCATCCTGACCACATCGAGGAAGTCTTTCTCCTCGAGGTTGTTATACGGTCGGGCACATTTAACCATCCGATACAGCGCCTTCTCATCCCACTCGCGTGCAGATACCTCGGCGACAATCTGCTGCGCCAGTACATCCAGTGGATGCTCGGGGACCGGTATGCGGTCGAGTTCATCCCTTCGAATCGCATCGAGCATCGCGACGGATTCGACAAGATCGTCACGGCTGAGCGGGAACAATCGTGCCTTGGGCGTACCGCTCAGGTGGTGTCCGGAACGCCCTGCTCGTTGCAGGAAGGTGGCGATGCTGCGCGGTGAGCCCATCTGGCAGACCAGGTCGACGTCACCGATATCGATACCGAGCTCGAGCGATGCGGTCGCAACCAGCGCGCGCAGTGATCCTGATTTCAGACGCTGCTCGGCATCGAGCCGGTGCTCTTTCGCCAGGCTGCCATGGTGCGAGGTCACGCCTTCATCACCCAGTTTTTCAGCCAGCGCCGCTGCCACACGCTCGGCACGCCTGCGTGTATTCACAAAGATCAGCGTAGTACGATGCTGCTCGATGAGCTGCTCGAGGCGGCGGTAGATCTCGTCCCAGGCCTCGTTCGCCATCACTGCCTCCAGCGGCGATCCTGTCATCTCGATGGCGAGATCGCGCCTGCGAACATGGCCGGTATCGACGATGGTACATGCCCGCTGTACCGGGTCATCATGCTGACCGGTCAGGTACAGCGCCATATCCTCGATCGGTTTCTGCGTGGCCGAGATGCCGATGCGAACCGGTGGCTTGTCGCACAACTGATCGAGCCGCTCCAGGCTCAGAGTCAGGTGCGCGCCTCGCTTGTTACCGGCCAGCGCATGGATTTCATCCACGATCACACTGCGCACGGTCTTCAGCATTACACGGCCCGAATCCGAGGTCAGCAGGATGTACAGGGACTCCGGTGTGGTCACCAGGATATGGGGCGGTGCCCGCTTCATCAAGGCACGTTCCGACTGTGTGGTATCGCCGGTACGAACCATCGCGCGGACCGGTACGTCCGGATATCCATTCTCCAGCAGCGTATCCCGGATGCCGTTCAGCGGCAGTGCGAGGTTTTTATGGATATCATTGGACAGGGCCTTCAGCGGAGAGACGTAGAGTACAACTGTCTCGTTAGTCAGCGGTACCTGCAGTCCTTCGTGTACCAACTGATCGATTGCCGCCAGGAACCCCGCCAGGGTCTTGCCGGAACCGGTCGGGGCCGAAATCAACGTATTCTGCCCGGCCTGAATCGCGGGCCATGCCTGCGCCTGGATGGCAGAAGGCGCACCGAAATGGCTGTTAAACCATGCCATGACAGCCGGGTGAAACTGGAACAATGACATACGCCCATCATACCCCTGTTTACAGCGTGTATTCAGATTCCTGTACTCGATCCGGGTATTCCCGGCATAATCAACGCACTGCACAATACCCCCGGGGGAGGAGTCTCCGGTGTGACCGCAGTGCTGGTCGTTCTGGCCATAATCATGCCAGGGCCTTTTTACCACGGTTTGCCTGTGGTAGGCCGATGGAAATCAAAAGTCGACCACAGTCGTTTCGACAACACGACCGTGAAGGTCCAACCGGATGGCACAGGAATACAGAAATAGCGGCGGGAGTAATCAATGACCCATGATACGAATTTGCCAGACACCACCCCTCATTACTCCTTCCCTGTTATGAATATTCATTTACCAGACACAATTACCTGTATATTGGCGGGATTCCTGCTCATAGGCATTGCGCACGCGGTGCCAGTCGATGCAAATCAGGACCAAGCACAATCGCCGGGGTATGCTGCCGCAGATGCCCGGGCAATCACCCACATCAATACATCACAACTCCAGCAACAGATCAGCGAGCGGCCTGACACCGTCCTGATCGATGTCCGCACACCGGACGAGATCAGGCAGCTCGGCAGGATCGGTTTATATCAACACATCAATATACCTCGTGGATGGCTTGAGTTCCGCATAGACGATGCGGTTCCTGACAAGCACACACCGGTCATTGTGTATTGCGGGCTCAATCTGCGCAGTCCGCCTGCGGCAGACCTGCTAACGAGCCTGGGCTACACCGATGTAAAGAACTACAGCGATGGCTTTATCAAATGGCAGGAAGCCGGCCTCGACACCTATAGAGCCGACAAGGCACCACTGTCGATACTGTACGATTTGCCTAAACAGGTAATCGAGGGTGTCTACACGGCTATCGGCGCGACCCAGCCATCGACGTATGAGAACTCCGGGCATAACAACAATCTGTCGTTCATCATCGCTGATGACGCGGTCGTCGTGTTCAATGCCGGTGGCAGTCACCTGATAGCCGAGGCCCTGCATGAAGAAATCAAAAAAATTACCGACCTGCCAGTCAAGTACGTGGTGCTCGAGAATGCACAGGGTCATGCGATTCTCGGTTCGAACTACTGGAAGTCACAGGGAGCAAGAATCATCGCGCACACGCACACCGCAGAGCTGATAGAGCAGGAACTGCACCCGGATGTCGTGGCCGAAGACTCGCCAGGCATACTGGAGAGAGCCAGGCGCAGTCTTCGTGACAAGGCGCACAAGACCCTGGTTGTCATGCCGGACCAGACCTTTTCCGACAAGCTCGTACTTCCCGTCAAGGGACGCCGAATTGAACTGCTGCACCTCGGCGCCTCGCACAGCCCGGACGACATACAGCTGTGGCTGCCGGAGGAACGCCTGATCATCAGCGGTGATTTTGCATTCAACGAGCGCATGCTTCCGATCCTGCATCACACCGATGCGCGTGGCTGGCTGGAGAGCTGGCCCCGGCTCGAGGCACTCGAACCGGCCATCATCATACCCGGGCATGGCGATGTCACAGATCTGGAGACGGTAAGGCACTATACCGTGGAGTATCTCGAATACCTGCTGGAACAGGTAACGCAGCTGATTGATGATGGCGGTACCCTGATCGAGGCCTACGATATCGATCAAAACCGGTTCCTGCAATGGAAGACCTTCCGTGAACTTTCCAGACTGAACGCCGAGCGCCTGTTTCGCAAGCTGGAATTTGAATAGCAAGGGAAGAAAATGAAACATCCCCGCTTGATATTGACCAGTTTTTTACCCTGACAACAAACCAGATCAAAATTCATCGATGTCTGAAACGGGGAACAGAGATTGCGGCTTGGCTTTTCAATGGTTGGAATGATTCTTGTCAGAGATTACCTGTTGTTTTTACCTGGAATGATGTTGGTGGCCAGGGACAGAATCGAGCTGCCGAAATAGTGGTTTTTCAGTATACAGGCCAACCAATCTCTTCTAATCTGAATACGTTCGAAACTCACTGATCTCAAGATTCTTTTTTACCCTATTGCCCATTATGGGTAATCTGACATGTTGTCTGTACTTCCATGCATGCGTGATGGGACAAGAATTCACAAGGCAGATCCCGTCTTTAGTTATTGATCAATAGTGAAAAAACGCCCTATTCATCATTCATTACCGGATTGAACAACTGAAGAAAGAGCCATGCCCTCTGCCAATACGCCGAATTCTTTCCCTATTCAGTAAACACCATTCAATCCTCATCTCTTCGCCAGACCCACTGGCACGTCTGCCCCAGGCATCAGGACAACCCAATCCCCGCCTTTGCGTAAACTCGATCTGGAGATTCCGAATCTGGCCATCCGGGAGATAACCACACTTTCTTGACCTGGATCAAATAAGCTAACTATCAAAGGATTAAAATCCGAGGGTAGATAGTAATAAATAAAAACTATATCCGCATGGATGCGGTTTTGGAATAGAGGAGTTCTGCAGGCACTGGCCGTTGTGAACGGCTCAAGTTGCTACTCCGGGCAGGAACTGATCCGCTTTTTGGTGGTTCGTCCCAGGGAGTAAATCAGTCAGATCTTTGTTATCTCGTCCACGACAGAGGGGAAGAAAATGAAACGTGCACACAGAGGAAGCTGGAGGGCATTAGTTTCCAGCCTGAGTCTTGGTTTCGGGTTGGCGATGTTTATGGGTAGTGCCGATGCTGCCAGACCCAGTGGCGAAATCGGTAAAGACTGGGGGGCCTCGAGCAGATCCTGACCACCCTCTCCGGGTGCTCCCGGAGAGGGTTTTTTGGATCCTGATTGTTTATCCAGTTCAAGGTTCCAGAATATTGCGAATTGAGAGATATTTCCGTTTTCTTGCCCTACTCATGGTCGTGACAGGCGGGATTCACGGCGTGCATGCGGCCGACGAGTTGAACAGTCTGCTCGAACGCGGCCAAAAGCAACTTGACGCCGGCCAGCTTGATGAAGCCCTGGCCAGTTACCAACAAGCGGTGCAGAAAGACCCGAATTCCAGTCTGGCCTATACTCGTCTTGGAGGGACACGACTCTTACGCCAGGAATACGGGGACAGCATTACAGATTTTCAACAGGCGATCATGCTGGATCAGACGAACGCCGGCGCCTTTCTCGGCATGGCGATGGCCTATCTCCATCTTGGCCGATATGAATTGGCCCGGCAGTCGCTGAACGAGGCGGAACGATTGGACCCGAGCAAAAAGGCGGAAATTTCAAAGGTGCGTACCTGGTTGGATAGTCGTTCCGATTCACCGCCACACTAGTTCTGCGGCAACAAGCTGATGCGGCAACTCCAGTGTCGGACAGATAATATAGAGGAGATACAGATGAAGAAAAGAAAAACCGTGTTCCCGGCGGCGGTTATCGCCGGAATAATGTTGACCGGATTGGCGCAGGCCGGAGGAGTTCGTTCGCCGAGCATGTTGGCCAACACCTGTGCCGGTTGCCATGGTACCAACGGAGCCAGTGCGGGTGATTACATGCCGATCATTGGGGGCATGGAAAAGGAATACCTGTATACCTCGCTCAGCGAGTACAAGAGCGGAGAACGGGACTCGACGATCATGGGTCGTATCGCCAAAGGCTATTCCGACCAGGAACTGAAAGCGATTGCCAGCTACATAGCGCGCCAGCCCTGGGTGTCCTCGCCCTTACAGGCCGATTCCAAGCTGGCCGCCATGGGAAAGGCGATTCATGAAGAGAAATGCAAGACCTGTCATGAGGAGGGGGGGCGCTTGCAGGAAGACGAAACGCCACGCCTGGCGGGTCAATGGCCGGACTATACACTCGTGTTTCTGGAAGATTGCCGTGCCAAGGGCGAAAGGTGCGAACCCAGAAAAATGGGGAAACGGGTGATGGAGCTCTCCGACGAAGAGCTCAAAGCCATGGCACATTACTATCTGAGCGAAAAATAGCTAAGGAGGCTGACATGGCTGCTATGAAAAGAAGAGATTTCGTTAAGGCTGCGGGTGCTGCCGCGGTGCTGGGATCGTTGGGAGGGGTGAGTTCCCTCACCCTGGCGCAGAGTAAAAAAAGGGTTGTAGTCGTTGGTGGCGGTTACGGCGGGGCGATCGCGGCCAAGTATATCCGCATGGCTGATCCTACAATCGACGTGCGCCTGATCGATCAAAATTCCAGATTCGTTTCCTGCCCACTCAGCAACGAGGTGTTGGGCGGTGAGCGCGACATTGCCAGTTTGACCTTTGGTTACTCTGATCTATCGGCCAATCACGGTGTCCGTTTCGTAAATAACGAGATTCTGGAAATAAACCCTGAAAAGAATTATGTGCTGGGGAATGGCAACCTCAAATATTTTTACGATAAACTCGTGGTTTCACCCGGCATAAGTTTTGATTTTGACCAGGTCACTGGCTATGACGAGGCGGCCACAAAAGTGATGCCGCATGCCTGGAAGGCCGGGCCGCAAACGCTGTTGCTACGCAAACAGCTGGAGGCCATGCCGGACGGCGGTGTATTCTATATCGTTGCGCCGCCCAATCCGTTCCGCTGCCCGCCAGGCCCGTATGAGCGTGCAGCTCAGGTTGCTCATTATTTCAAGAACCACAAACCGAAATCCAAAATCATCATCCTGGACGCTAAAGACAAGTTCTCCAAACAAGGTCTCTTCACCCAGGGTTGGAAGATGCATTACGGCGACATGATCCAATGGGTCTCGGGTGCCGAGGGTGGCATCATCGATGAGGTTGATCCAGCGAGCATGACGCTGATCGGTCAGGTGGATGAATTCAAGGGTGACGTGGTCAATTTTATCCCGGCGCAAAAGGCTGGCAAGCTTGCTCATGTCGGTGGTTTGACGGACGAATCAGGATGGTGTCCGGTCGATCAGAAGACTTTCGAGTCGAGCATTCATAAGGACATCCATGTAATCGGTGATGCCTCGATAGCCGGCAAAATGCCAAAGTCGGGCTATGCCGCGAATTCACAAGGCAAGGTGTGCGCAGCCGCGGTCGTGGCAGCCCTCAATGGGAAACCAGCACCGGAACCATCGTATGTGAATACCTGCTACAGCATCATTGCCCCAGATCATGGTATTTCCGTTGCAGCGGTTTACCAGCTTAAGGACGGAACCATTCAGGGGGTGGAAGGTGCCGGTGGCTTATCGCCAATGGATGCCTCGGAACGAACCCGGGCCCTGGAGGTTGAATACGCCCTGGGCTGGTTCAAGAATATTGCAGCAGATATGTTTACCTGAAACCCAACTGACTTTCTGGCGTACGCGTTCGCGTAAAAAAGCCCGATACCTGGAATAGTATCGGGCTTTTTTTATCTTCCCTGAGGCTTGGGAGCCCACCACAACGTAGTTACCGGAATTAAGATCGAATCAGCTGCATCCCCTGTCCAGCGACAGCGTCTGATTGATAGAACGGCTGCAAGCATTGTGCATATACACCAGACTCTCGAACGGCTGGAAATACTCTTTGGGATCGCATCTTGCGCGTAACTGCATTTGCAGGGAGCACTGCGACCGAAAGATGCGTCCATGCTGCACTTGTTGGATAGCCGTTCATTCATCATGATCAATATGTATATCGTCAGGATACGGTTTACCTTCTCCCTTCTCTAATGCATCTTTAAGGCTCAGCAAGAATACGGCCCACTTGGTACTGCAGTGTCCCATAAATTCTGACGGCTCTTTCCAATTGGAA
>JARFQV010000167.1 GCA_029287615.1 Pseudomonadota bacterium
GGCCGGCCATCCACGCGGGCCTGCACGAGCATCGGCAGGTACAGGACGAGAAAAAAGGAGAAGGCAGCAATCCACAGTACCTGCGAGCTGCCGATCCAGAAAAGATGGTGTTCGGGATCGATCATGGGCAACAGTACCCGCAAGACGGTTCCCAGCAGCAAGATGCCGAACACCCAGAACAATACCGGCGGCGGCTCGAGGACATTCCTTCCCGTGTGACCGAGGATGACGCGCGACATCATGCCCAGGCTCATCAGACCAATCCCGCCATAGGCAAAGGCGTGCAGGGGCAGGGAAGGGGAAATCCCGGCCACAAAGACCGCAAGCTTGAGGGCAAATCCGGCAACCAGACAGGCATAGCCAAGGTAGAGCACCCATAACAACGGCCTTTGCCAGATTCCGGGGGTATGCCATCCGGCCAGCCTGAGTGTATGCAGAAGCAGCAACATGAAAGACAGAACGGCAACCGGCAGACTGTCGGGCCGCAGGATATCAACCATCCAGAACAGCAGAAAGAGCACCAGACTCGAAACATCGAGCCACTGCCGGTTCTTCAGCTGCACCGGATATCCAACGCCGTTTTCGATAAAGAAGGGAATCACTCTCCTGCCCATGGTAAAGATCAGTGCCACGATGAGATACACCCCGGAGTAGAGGCCGATGCGCATGCCATCCTCGACCATACCCAATGTTCCCGCATAGAAGATCAAGTTGCTAGCAAACAACAGTAGCAACTTGGAGATGATGCCCATCTGCTTCCACTGCCGCACCTTGATGACCGGTATCAGGACGGCAACCGAAAGCCCGGCCAGAAACAGACTGTCTACTACCGCTATCAACACCAGCATTTCGGCATTGGCGGAAAAAAACAGGATACGTCCCGCTACCCAGACCAGAAACAGGAGCAGGAGCGGGATCCCGTTCAGGGTCTGGACACCGGTCCAGTTTTTGACTGCGGTCAGCAGAAAACCGGCGATGACTGCTATGGTGTAGCCAAAAATCATTTCATGCCCGTGCCAGTACAGGAACGGAACTGCAACCGTACCCGGTTGCCAGGCAAACACATAGACCGCCATCCAGGCCAGCATGGAAAGAACGGCAAAGATGCCGGCGCCGGCGAAAAAGGGGCGAAAGCCCAGGTTCAGGAATGCAATACCGCTCCCTGCCACTCGATCAGTCCTTCAGGCCTGTGATACGGGGTAGCGCTTATCCAACCCATACGCGTGCATTGCGAAAGATGCGCAACCAGGGACCATCCTCTCCCCAGTCCTCCGGGTACCAGGAATTCTGCAGGGTGCGGAATACCCGCTCCGGGTGAGGCATCATGATCGTAAAGCGACCATCCGGGGTGGTCAGTCCCGTGAGTCCGCCCGGTGAGCCATTGGGATTGTCCGGATAGCCTTCGGTCGCCCTGCCATGGCCATCCACGAAGCGCACCGCCGCCATCCGCTCCCCCAGCATTCGCTCCAGTCCGGCGGCATGTTCAAAACCGGCTCGACCTTCTCCGTGTGCGACGGCAACCGGAAACCGCGACCCCGCCATTCCGGAGAAAAACAGGGAGGGACAATCCAGGATCTCCACCATCGAGAAACGTGCCTCGAACTGTTCAGAGTCGTTACGCAGAAAATCCGGCCATTCCCCTGCACCGGGGATGAGTTCCTTCAGTCCCGACAGCATCTGGCACCCGTTGCAGACCCCCAGGCCAAAACTGTCGGAACGGGCGAAAAAGGCGGCGAAGCCATCACGAACCTGCGTGTTGAACAGGATGGACTTTGCCCACCCCAGTCCGGCGCCGAGTACATCGCCGTAGGAAAAACCGCCACAGGCGGCGATACCCTGGAAGTCATCCAGCGACACCCGGCGCGCAAGGATATCGCTCATGTGCACATCCCGGCAGGAAAAGCCGGCACGATGAAAGGCGGCCGCCATTTCCATCTGCCCATTGACGCCCTGCTCTCGCAGGATAGCCACAGCGGGTCTTATGCCCCGGGCTATATAGGGAGCGGCCACATCCTCGCCGGGATCGAAGACCAGGTGACTGTGCAGGCCGGGTCGATCCGCATCGAGTATTGCATCATGTTCCTGCGCCGCACAATCAGGATTGTCCCGCAGTGCCTGCATCCGGCAGGAGGTCTCCGACCAGGCGCGCTGGAAGGAGACACGATCATCGGCCAGTACCTCGCAGCCATCCGTGGTGAAGACGATTCGTCCTTCACCATTGAGTGTGCCTATGCTGTGACTGCAACGCCCCAGACCGGCATCCCGCAAGGTCTCCAGCACCGTATCGGTGTCGGTGTGTCTCACCTGTACAACGGCGCCCAGTTCCTCGCTGAACAGGGCTGCGGTCGTATCATTGCCCAGTTCATCCAGTTGTACGGTCACACCGGAGTGACCGGCGAATGCCATCTCGCAGATACAGGCAAAAAGACCGCCATCCGAACGATCATGGTAAGCCAGCAGGTACCCGTTCCGGTTCAGATCCTGGATGGTGGTAACGAAGTTTCGCAGTGCCTCGGGATCATCCAGATCCGGCGGATGATGACCCACCGATTTGTAGACCTGAGCCAGTGCCGATCCCGCCAGGCGGTTGCGGCCCTTGCCCAGGTCGATCAGGATCAGGTCGCTATCACCGCAATCCGTGCGCAACTGGGGCGTGAGCGTCCGGCGCGCATCCCGCACCGGTGCGTATGCCGAAATAATCAGGGACAGGGGCGCGGTTACCGAGTGATCCTTCCCCTTTTGCTGCCACACCGTCTTCATGGAAAGGGAATCCTTGCCAACCGGTATGGCGATACCCAGCGCGGGGCAGAGCTGCTCGCCGATCGCCTGTACCGTGTCGAACAGTGCTGCGTCCTCACCCGGGTGTCCCGCAGCCGCCATCCAGTTGGCTGACAGGCGGACCTCGCCCAGCCCGCCGATATCACTGGCCACGATATTGGTGATTGCCTCACCGATGGCCATACGCCCCGAGGCCGGTGCATGCACCAGTGCAATGGGGGTACGTTCTCCCATGGCCATTGCCTCGCCACAGTGACCCCGGTAGTCCATGACCGTCACGGCCACATCGGCAACCGGCACCTGCCAGGGACCGACCATCTGATCTCTCGCCACCAGACCGGTAACCGAACGATCGCCGATGGTGATCAAAAACGACTTTCCCGCTACCGCCGGCAGGCGTAGTACCCGGTACGCCGCATCTTCCAGATCCATTCCCGCCGCACTGAATTCAGGCTTGGCGAAGGGGTGGTGATGGACATCACGCAACATCCGGGGTGGCTTGCCCAGCAGAAGCGTGAGTGGCAGATCAATCGGGGTATTCTCGAAATGGCCATCACCCAGCAGCAGGTCTCTGTCTTCCGTGGCCTCGCCGATCACCGCAAACGGACAACGCTCACGCTCGCAAAGGGCCTGAAAGTGTGAGAGACGTTCACCCTCCACGGCAAGGACATAACGCTCCTGGGATTCATTGCACCAGATCTGCATGGGCGACATGCCGGAGTCATCGCTGGGTACGGTACGCAGCTCGAAACGCCCTCCCCGTCCGCTGTCATTGACCAGCTCTGGTACCGCGTTCGATAAACCGCCCGCACCCACGTCATGGATCGACAGGACGGGATTCCCGTCACCCATCTCCCAACAGCGGTCGATCACTTCCTGCGCACGCCTTTCCATCTCGGGATTACCGCGCTGCACCGAGGCAAAATCCAGGTCCTCCGCACTTGCCCCGCTGGACATGGAGGATGCCGCCCCCCCACCGAGTCCGATCAGCATGGCGGGCCCGCCCAGCACCACAATGGGTGTACCGGGTGGAATGTCCTGTTTCTTTACATGCCCGGTACGGATCGTTCCGCAACCGCCGGCCAGCATGATCGGTTTATGATAACCACGAAGCTCATCCCCCCCTGGTCCCGGCACACTCTCCTCGAAGGTCCGGAAATAGCCGCAGAGATTGGGCCGGCCAAACTCGTTGTTGAAAGCCGCCGATCCCAGCGGCGCCTCGATCATGATATCGAGGGCGGAGGCGATCCGGTCTGGCCGGCCGTGGTCGGTCTCCCAGGGCTGGCGAAAACCGGGGATCTGCAGGTTGGACACCGAGAAACCGCAAAGACCGGCCTTGGGCCTGGCGCCGCGTCCCGTGGCGCCCTCGTCGCGGATCTCGCCGCCGGAGCCGGTAGCCGCGCCCGGATAGGGCGAGATGGCAGTGGGATGATTATGAGTCTCGACCTTGATGACGATATGTGCCGGCTCGGGCTGCTCCCTGTATTCACCGTTGCCGGGATCAACCATGAAACGCCTGCACTCGAATCCCTCCAGCACGGCAGCATTGTCCCGGTAGGCCGAGAGGATACCGTCCGGGCTGTTCCGGTAGGTTGTCCGGATCATATCGAACAGACTCAGCTCAAGTGGCTGGCCGTCGATCACCCAGCTCGCATTGAAGATCTTGTGGCGGCAATGCTCAGAATTGGCCTGCGCGAACATCATCAGTTCGACATCGCTCGGATTGCGGCCAAGGTTGATGAAGTTATCCAGGAGGTAATCAATTTCGTCGCCCGACAGAGCCAGCCCCAGGGACCGGTTGGCAGCCAGCAGGGCATCGCGCCCCCCTCCGAGAAGATCCACCGTCACGAGAGGAGACGGCTCCGCATGCCGGAACAGGGCATCGACCTCATCAAGACCGTCGAATACCACTTCCGTCATGCGGTCGTGGATCATCGGCAAGATGTCCTCGCGCTTGCTGGCAGGCAGCGGACCGGAATCGTCGGTCTCGAGACGATACATCACGCCACGCTCCACCCGCAGCACCTTGAGCAGACCGCAGTTGTGAACGATATCGGTTGCCTTGCTGGCTGTCTCTTATACACATCTGACGCTGCCGACGAATCGAGTCGCGGGGGGGGGGGGGGGGGGGGGGGGGGGGGGGGGGGGGGGGGGGGGGGGG
>JARFQV010000180.1 GCA_029287615.1 Pseudomonadota bacterium
ACGCAGGTCCAGGGATATGGGCCAGCGGAGAGAAATATCTGCCTCTCGCCAGTAAGCGTTCGGATTCTTGCTGTTCTTTGCCCTCTACTGTTTCCTGTCCCGTAATACACTGAGTTTGCAGGCGAGCGATTTTTCCGGTTGGAATATGTGTGCCGTGAACGTCCGTTTACAGGTTGCCCTTCAACAGATAGTTCTGAACGGCAAGTCTACCCCCCTATACGGACATCCGAGTAATTTACTCAGGTCCAGCCGTTCACGCCTGGTTGCTCATTCGTTGCGTAAAGCGTGCCATTCGCATCGCAACGAATGGCGCGATTCTGAATGCAATTCCAGAGACAGGATGTGGATGTGTGCCCTTAAGCGGACCAGCTATACTGCATTCCCACATTACATCTCCGTTGCAAATGTCTCGACAGTTTTTTCACGGTAATCATGACGGCGGACTTAGCTGTTATCAAGATAACCGCAATCGCCTTTCTTGATGTAACCCGTAAACAAATGTCGGCTGAATCCTGATGATCCAGCCGACAATCAGTAACTATATATCTGGAAGTTCACTTGAACATGCCTTGCCTGGTTACAGGCAAGGCATGAGGGAATCTCCGGCAAGCGGCGTTAGCTGCTAGGGGGTAACATCCACCGGAATCTTGATCGTCCAGGCACCGCGGATTTGCCCGGGAGAATATCCTAAGGCCTTGTCATAAGGATATTCAATCCCTATTGCCTCTACGACACCTGGCGCGAGATCGGCGTCATTGCCATGGCACTTCAGGCAGGGCAGGCCACTTACATTTGCCGGTGGCGGCATTGTGATAGAGCGTATGTAACGGAAATAGGTATTGGCAACCCGCACTTTGCCCTTGCCGCCGACCTCTTTGACAAAATCAAATGCTTCGTACTCGTTGGTAATAAAAGGTTGTCCATTTGGTTTGTTCAAAATAGTGCCGTTTTCGTCTGTAACCGCAAACTCTGTTCTTGGCGACCCCTTTGCTGCTAGCGCCTCGAAGTTCATGAGTTGTGCCAGTTCCCAGTCATCCGGAATATTGCGTGAATTCCTGTTTTTTGTGGTTACGCGCCGTACCAAGTAGCCATATTTTTTGGATACTTCAGACCCAGCGAGAGGAGCAATATCGGGACACTGCGGGAAAACAGCGGTAAAAATTGCGGGATCAGTAGGATCTATCCCGGTTTCCTGAGCGGTTTGCTGTATATGCTGGCCGAATAATCTGAACAGGTTTGCAAAATACTCATTGGTAACGCTTCGTCCTTCAGCTATCAGGTCTGCTTCAGTCGGTGGATCGGTAGGTGGTGTAGCTATACAGTCTGGGTCTTCCGTACAGAAGCCGCAGGCACCTTCGGTCAGGTATTGGTCTTTTTCGGGTGTAGGCTCCTGGTAAGTGGTACCGTGGCAAAATCCACAGTCCGTAATTACCCCGATAGTATCGGAACATACGTTATTTAGATCATCCAGCATGTTTTGTCTTGCCATGGTGTTGCCGACTGAACCCAGCATAAGAGCTGCGCCGGAAAGAAGTAGTATTTTTTTCATTTTTTCCTCCATTTATCAGGATGCTTCAAGCATTCATAAAGATGTTAAAAATTTTGTAAAATAAAGTGTGTGGGTGTCCAGAATAGTCTTGTTTCGAATAAAAGATGCAATTTAGCAGACTCTGCAGGGCCGGCACTTGATATGGATCAAGAGAGACTGCCAAGTTCTATGAACAACGACCTGGCACCCACCTATTCCATTCAGCCTCTGATCGGTCTCTAGGTCGTTTCCGGCCCATTATCAGAACGGATATGTTCTGGTACGGTACGCCATGCACCAGCATGGGATCGGACAACGTGTCGATTACGTCAAGTTCCTTGAGGCGACGCTCGAACCGGATGGCCAAGCACTCTCAGGGGGGCTCATTATTTCAAGCATGTTAGCAATACAGCAGGGGGCGCAATCCCGGTGCATTCGGGTTAAGTCTTTACCGGAAATCAGAAAAGAAATATATATGGTTTGGCGAAGGTAAAAAAAGGGCGATGGCAGCCGATGAGCATCTACTCCCTGCAGGTCTGCTTGCAGTACGTACATGTCATTCCTGCAATTTTCCTGAACGGCAGGAGTAGGCCCGTTTCCGTATACGGACCTTCACATAGCCATGAAAGGTGTGCTGCACGAGTAATTTCACCATCGTGTGAACCTGTCATCTCTCTAACGCACTGATTCTATTAGAATGTAATCTTCCCATATGCTGATAGCCCGGTTATTTCGCAGCATGAACTCGGGTTGCAAGTGCCTCAAAACCATAAAGTAAATACAATACCAACACCCGGCTGGAAACCACCGGGGATACAGTTTTCTTTCTCCTCTTTGCCCTCTGCGTTTCAGGCGGCGGTAAGTCTATGATCAGAATCGGAATCGACCTTGGCGGGACAAAGATAGAGGCACTGGCAATGGATGTGGCTGGTCGGGTACTCGTTCGGCGCCGTATAGCCACACCGGCCGGGGACTATCATGCAACGCTACAGGCGATGACCGGTCTGGTCCTGGATCTGGAGAGCGAGATTGGCGAGAAGGCAAAGGTAGGTATCGGGATGCCAGGTGCGCTTTCGCGCAGGACTGGCAGGGTCAAGAATTCGAACTCCGTTTGTTTGAATGGCAGACCGGTCAAGCAAGACATCGAACAGTACCTGCAGCGCGTGGTCCGCATCGCCAATGACGCAGACTGCTTCGCACTCTCGGAGGCGAGCGATGGTGCGGGAGCCGGTGCCGGGACGGTTTTCGGCGTCATTGCCGGCACAGGAACGGGCGGGGGGATTGTGGTGAATGGCGCCTTGCTGTCCGGTCCCAATGCGATTGCCGGGGAATGGGGCCACAACCCGCTCCCCTGGCCCCGTGAAAGTGAGTCACCGGGGCCGGACTGTTATTGTGGCAGGCAGGGGTGTATCGAGACCTGGCTTTCCGGTCCGGGGCTGGCTCGTGATCATGCGCAGGTAACCGGGTACGTCGCTGATGCGCATGAGATCAGCCGCCAGGCGCTGGAGGGTGATGCCGCGGCAGGGAAAACACTGGCGCGTTATGCAGATAGAATGGCAAGGGCGCTTGCCAGTGTCATCAATATCCTGGATCCTGATGTGATCGTGCTGGGCGGGGGAATCTCCAATATCAGCGACCTGTACAAAAGCGTACCCGAACGCTGGGATGACTACGTTTTTTCCGACTGTGTCGATACCAGGCTGGTGCGCGCCAGGCATGGCGATTCCAGCGGTGTGCATGGTGCTGCCTGGTTGTGGACCGCGGAGTCGCTATGGCCGGATTGAACGGCTCCATGTTATGGCGGCTGGCTGTACTGTTCATCCTCACCCCTGCCTTGCCACTGTACGCCGCTGTTAGCGTTCCGGACGATTCCGGGCACAGAATCCGCCTCTCCGTGCCTGCGAACCGGATTGTCAGTCTGGCCCCGCATGCAACCGAGCTGTTATTTGCCGCCGGGGCGGGGCCGCGGGTAGTGGGGGTGTCGGAATACAGTGATTACCCGCCCGCTGCCCGTGACCTGCCGCGGGTCAGTGGCGGTGGTGGTGTGGATTTGGAGGCCGTGCTGGCACTGGAGCCCGATCTGGTGATCGCCTGGGGCAGTGGTAACCCGAATCACCAGGTCGACCGGCTTCGTGCGCTTGGTATACGGGTGTTTCTGTCCGAGCCACGCACCATCGATGATATCGCCTGGAGCATTGAACGGCTGGGGGCGCTGGCCGGAACCGGGGTGTATGCTGCAGAGGCGGCGACGGTTTTCAGGACCAGGGCCGATGCCCTGCAGAAGCAGTACGCAGCGCTCCCGCCGGTCTCCGTGTTTTATGAAGTCTGGCCACAGCCACTACTGACCATCAACGAAGACCACCTGATCAGCAAGGTGATCCGTTTGTGTGGCGGCAGGAATATATTCGATGGACTGCCCACCCTGACGCCACAGGTCGATATCGAGGCGGTGCTGGTCCTGGATCCGGAAGTGATCATCGCCGCTTCGGACGATGGTGAGTTACCCGGATGGCTGGAACAATGGAGCAAATGGCCTGCGCTCACCGCAGTGCGCAACCGGAATATCCGTGCCATTCACGCAGACCTGATTGTCCGTCATACACCACGGGTACTGGATGGTGCGGAACAGTTATGCAATTACCTCGAGCAGGTCAGGCGCCAGGGGAGTGAAATCAAGCCGTAGTCGTGTTATGTCCCGACGCTATTGCATCTCGGGTGCCACGGGCATCAGGGGGTTGCATTTTTTGATGATCACCTTTCCCTGAAGCATATTTCCCTTGGAATACTCGTTGAAATGACAGCTGTTCGTGGCCGGGTCATAGTTCTCGATCCACAGGTTATCGTCCTTCCAGGTGGCTCCCATGTGATACTGGCCTTCCGGAACGGTAATGGACATGATGCCGCCCCAGCGTTTCACGAAAACCTGCTGGAAATGAAAATAGTAAGCTGTCCAGGCAATGAATAGCAGGATCGCCGCAATCGGAAGACCCAGCTTCAGGTTTTCCATTTTTACGCCAATGATGCCTATGACAGCGACAACCAGGAAGATAATCAATGTCCAGTACAGATAGGTAATCATCTCAAGACTCCGTATCGGTGGGTTGGTTCCTGCTCATTATACTGGCTATTCCCCGGATGAGCTTCCTGCCTGCTGGTCCGGGGTGTGCTGAGCTGGATAGCTATAATCAGTACGCAGGTATAGCCGGCGCTGGATCACGCGCACGGAGGCTGGATGTGCGGGAAGAAGCTGGATATGATTATGGCTGCAGGTATGGCAGGGGGAACGAATGCTTTACATAATGAACCAGTCACCCCGGAGGTAGAACCGATGTCATCCCGTGATAAACAGTCCGGTGAGTCCAGGCTGGACAGGGTCGTTGCCGACGCGCAGCGAAATCGCGAGGAACGGGAACGCTCCTACCGGGAGCGTGCCCTCAAGATGTATCCGTGGATCTGCGGGCGCTGCATGCGGGAGTTCAGTCTCGAAAATCTCCATGAACTCACGGTGCATCACCGGGACCACAATCATGACAACAACCCGCCGGATGGCAGCAACTGGGAGCTGTTATGCCTGTATTGTCATGACAATGAACATTCTCGCTATCTGGATAGCACTGGTTCCGCATCTCCCGATCAGGATGTGGATGCCAGTGGCACAGCTACCCATAATCCGTTCGCAGATCTCAGGGAAAGAATGAAGGATGGCAAGTAAGGCCTGTCATTCCACGAGTCCTGGCTCCAGGGGCAGGAAACCTTCCCATATCCCGGTTGCCGGAGACAATGCATTTTCAGCAAGCGGTGAGGGGGGCTATGTGCGTAAGCTGCTTAACCGTACTGCCTGGTTCCTGCTGTGTGTGCCCTTGCTTGTTAACTCCGGTGAGGTAGTGCGGAAAAAAAATCCCGACACCGGCCTGCTTTCGTGGAAGGTGAAGGAATCAGGCTTGAGCATCGAGTTTATACAGGTTTTGCCGGATTACGTCGCAGCCGTGTACGGATCACGTGATATTCCCCCGGCAGTACTGGAGAGTATGGCAGGCTATTGTGTATTCGGAACCATCCTGAAAAACGAATCGGCTCAGGAGCTCACATACAGAATGGCCGACTGGCGTTATGTGACCCGAGATGGCAGCGAGCATCGGATAAAGACAAAGACGGAATGGGTGGCGGAATGGAAGGGTCGGGGCGTGAGTTACCGGTGGTCGCTGCTGCCGGATGATCAGGTCTTCGAGCCAGGTGACTGGAGTCAGGGTTTTATTACCTTCCGTCTTCCACCAGACAGTGTTTTCGATCTGAAATTCAGTTGGAGGTATCAGGGTGAGGAACACACCGGAACGATCAGGGATATGCGCTGTGCACCTGCAAGGCCGCCGGGTGAATGACAGGGCTGCACGGGTAATAGCGATTCTGTGGCTGCTCTTGTTAGCGGGGGTGGTCTTTGCGCAACCAGCCGAGCCGGAACTCGGGCATCAGCTGAATCCGGTAAAGGAACCGGTTCCGGCGCCCGACTTCACGCTCAGGGACATGGATGACAGGGCATACTCGATCCGGGACCTCCGGGGTAGTGTCGTGATGCTGAATTTCTGGGCGACCTGGTGTCCACCCTGTCGTCACGAAATGCCATCGCTGGAGGCGCTCTACCGGAAGTTCAGTGGCGAGGCCTTCACGGTGATCGGCATCAATGAATGGGAGGACCCTGACCTGGTTTTTGCCTATATGGGAGACTTGAGCGTCTTTCCGACTTTCCCGATCGTGTATGACCGCGATGGAGACGTATCGGTTGCCTACGGAGTCAAGGGTCTGCCGACCACTTACCTGCTGAATCGAAATGGCGATATTGTGTACCGGGCGGTGGGTGGCAGGAATTTTGACCACCCGGAGGTGGAGAAAACCATCCGTGCCTTGCTGGAAGAGAGGAACTAGCCCGTTTACCGGCGGCGATGGCCGGGAGCCCAGGGGATCAACACCTGAAAGGGATACCGGAGCGGAATCAGCCCGGCGGTTAGTGGCGTTCCCAAAGAACATCTTTCCTCCCGGCCCGCTTGTTGATGCATCGTGCCATCACGAAAAGCAGATCGGACAGCCTGTTCAGGTACCGGAGCGTCACTCCATTGATACTTTCCGACTTGTTCAGGGTAATGAGGCGGCGTTCCGCTCGCCGGCACAGGGCCCTGGCAGCATGACAGGCAGCCGCCGCCGGTGTGCCACCCGGCAGGATAAATTCCCGGAGCGGGCTGAGTTCTGCATTCAGCGTGTCGAGAATGGTCTCCAGGCGCGCGACCCGCTCGTCGGCAATCAGGTTCGTACCGGGCAGGGAGAGCTCCCCGCCGATATCGAACAGGCTGTGCTGGATGAGGATCAGATCCCCTGCAATCGTATCGGGCAGGTCGTGAGCCACCAACTGGCCGAGTGCGCAGTTGAGCTCATCGACGGTGCCGATCGCCTCGATGCGCGCATGGTCCTTGTCGACGCGTACCCCGTCTCCCAGCCCGGTGGTGCCCTGGTCGCCGGTGCGAGTATAGATTTTTGTCAGACGATTTCCCATTTTGATGTGATCTTCAAGTTTTGTGGTTGTATCCGGCAGCTGGCATGCGGCTGCCTTCCATGTCGCAATTGTTGCGCCTGCGGGTTAACTGTCCACCAGTCTGAATTCAACCGGCAGGATCATGTCCATGGCACGCCCGCCCAGCAAGGTTCGTGATGCACCGATGGTGCGAATCTTCCCGGCACTCAGCAGGGCGGCCTTGTCCAGAACCGTGTAACCCGAGCTTTCCAGTATACGGATATCCCCGACGACACCATTGGCCTGTATGCGGATGCCAAGCGTCAGTTTGCCTTGCCATCCATTACGGCGTGCTCGTCGCGGATAGCTGAAATGTCTCTGGAATGCCAGATGCAGTGTCTGTGCAATCCGCTGCCTCGATGCAGCGCTTTCATCCGCGCTGTTGCGGGTACGATCCGTTCCCGCAGTAGACCCGGTTCCGATTGTGCTGTTCTTATCCACAGCGTGGCGTATCGGAGGGGCCGGTGTCAATCGGTCTGTTGCCGACGCGGCCGTTGGCCTGGGTGGTTCGATAGCCCGTGTGACGGCGGGACTTGCAGGTTCCGGCCTGCCTGTGACCGGTGGTTCCGGTTTTGGCTCATCGGTAAGCGGACTTTCCCCGTTATCCTGTTCAGGGGCGTTTTCCGTGCTTTCGTGAATATCCGTACTTTCGGCCTTCGACGCAGATGGCTGGTGATAATTGAGCGAGATGGCGATGGGTGACCGGATCCCCGGGCCGGGAACTGAGCTGTGATCTTCCCATAACTGGACAAGCAGGACATGCATGGCAATGGATCCGGCGACAAACCATCCCAGCCGGGGAAGGCGATATCTCGTGATCAGAAGACCTGATTCCCCGGGCAACTCCGGTTTAACGCGAGTTGAAATGAAGGCTGACAAACAGGCTTCTCCTGGGCATGTTGTAGGTGTCTACTGTCTGGTAGCGGGTATCCAGCACATTTTCAAGCCGTGCGCGTATGAGCCACTGTCTGGCAAACCGGTATTCCGCGCGCAGATCGAGCAGGCTGTAACTTCCGACGCGTATCAGGTTCTCCCGGTCATCGAACCGCCGGCTTTGCGCCAGCAGGGTCCCCCCGACACCGAACTTGCCGATATCACGATCGATATCAATCTGCAATGTGCGCCTCGCCCGCCGCGGTAGCCACTTGTTATTGGTATCGTTGCGGGGGACGATCATGTCACCGGAGAAGCGTGCCTGCCAGCCCAGGATGCGGGTGTCGATCGTGGCTTCAAGGCCGTCGATCTCTGCATTTTCGACATTCTCGGGGACGAAGGTAGTGTTGCTGAATATGATCAGGTCATCTATCTTGGTGTGGTACGCATTCAGATTCCAGCTGCCCCAGGAGTGGTTGCCGTTGATGCCCGCTTCGTATGTCCTGGACTTCTCCGGGTCAAGGTCCGGATTGCCAAAACCCGGGAAATAAAGGTCGTTGAAGGTTGGTGCCCTGAAAGCGGTACCGTATGAGACGTTGAGGTTCACCGAACCCGAGAGCCGGTAACCCCAGGCGATATTGCCGGTAGTCTCATGACCGAACTGTTCGTCCTTGAGTGGACGGATTCTTGCCATCACTGTATTCCTGCCAAACACGCCGCGATACTGGGCAAAGGCCGCTGCGGTATAGCGCGATGTCTCCTCGTAGGAGAAATTGCTTTCCACATGATCGTCGTGATAGTCAACGCCCGTGGTGATGGTATGTTCGTCGGAAGGGTAGAAATCGTTTTGCCACGAGGCCGAATAGCGCTCGGTATCAAACCGGTTCCTGATCTGGCTGTTGCCGGAGCGGAAACTGGTCCGGTAATCCTTGCTCATCCCTGCGCTGAATTGCATGTCCCAGGATTCGAGTGGCGTGGTCTTCAGGGTCGCGCCGAGCGCACTTTCCTTGAAATCATCCTCGTTGGCGCCATCCGAGTCGTACTGTGTGTTTCCCACGGCACGCAGCAGACTGAAATCGATGCTGGTCTCCTCGCTGAAACGGTGCCCGTAACGTGCGCTGATGGAATTGTTATGATAACCGTCATTGTCCGGTTCATCGATCCTTTGCTCGAACGGGGAGCCGGCAAACTGGACAACCGGTTCGCGTGCATCGAAGCCGTTGGTCTGGAAACGGGACAGCTTCAGGGAATACCAGTCGTTCCCGGTGGATCCTGATACATCTGCCGCGGCCTCGTAAGTGCCATAGCGGCCGCCACCGGCACTGAAGCCGTAGCGCATGGGACCTTCCCCCTTTTTCGTGAAAATCTGGATAACGCCACCAATGGCGTCCGAGCCATAGAGTGCGGAGTTCGGACCACGGACCACCTCGATTCTCTCAATCTGGGACAGGGGAAGAAATTCCCAGGATACCGTGCCGGTGGTTGCCGACCCCATCCGCACGCCATCGACCAGTACAGTGACATTCCCCGAGTTGGTACCCCGCATGAACACGGATGTCAGTTTCCCGTAACCACCCTGGTTGGTAACATCGACTCCGGTAACACCCCTCAGTACCTCACCAACCGAATTGGCCTGACTGCGTTCTATTTCATCACGGGTAATGACCGTGACAGAAGACAGTGTTTCATCAGCGCTCAGCGGAAAGCGGGTGGCTGTCACCACGACCGGATCGGTTCTGTTCCGGGCATGGCCCGCAAGGCTGGTCAGACAACCGGCAAGTATGCACGAAACGGCAATTGCCATACGGGTTTCCATGTTGTACTCCCTGTGCGCACACCCGCGCGCAGTGGTCCTGTATGTCGGAGAGAGTAGGGACAGGGGTAGGGTGCGGCGCCTGTCAGTATCGCCCTCCGCGACACGGTCAAGTGGGCCAGGCGTACCTGTACCCGGGCTGCAGGCCGGTCTCCGGACTCGCGAGTGGATGGCTCCGGTGTTTCGTCTTCCCGCGCTGTCGCGCAGTGACGTCGTGAAACACCTTGTGCTCGCTTACCGTTGCGGGGGCAGTGCCGGCATTGCCGCAGGATATGTGGCGCACCGGCTTCCCGTTTCATCCCGGCGCAGATACCACCGGGACACCTGAAGCTGTGGTAAAGAGCCGACGACTTTACGTCCGTGGCCCTGGACCTGTCAAGCGTGTGCGGGAACAGATCCCGCGATGCCCTTCATTTTCCATCTACCGGGAATGGGGTAGACTTGCACCCATGAACGATCCGCTGGACCATCCTTACCGAAGAGCTTTCAGGGGCCGTTTTCACAACACCTTGCGCTGGGCCCAGTTCGACGCCCTGATGGATACCCTGCAGGCGGACGCAGGCGGGGGCTGGTATGTCTATGCCGTTGGTGAACCACCACCGACGGATCCCGTCAGTAGCGAACAGTTCACGGTGTTCCTGTCCGAGGTGAACGAACTGTTGCGCAGGGAGCATGATGAGGATTTCTGCGGTATCGTCTATACCGACTCCTTTGAATCACCCGCCTATGTGAAGGTCTTCGATCCCAACAATCTGGGTGTTTCCTGCGGCTACAGCGATAACCCGCCACTGCCGGGATGGATCCTGTCGAAGATCAGGCCCGTCGACCTGCAATCCGACACCCTGTTGCCCGGGAACCGGCGACGCTGGTGGCGGCGGATTTTCGGGGGTTAGTCTATCCTGGCAACCATGCCGTACCGTGCGGAGCTGCCACCGGTTCCATGGGATGGGCATACAGCCGTTCCAGCAGATCCTGCCTGAGTACGGCATCGCGTTCTCCCTGCAGGGTTTCACCATCACCGAACAGCAACAGAAAGTGGTCGGCAAAGCGGGAAGCCAGATTCACGTCATGCAGGATCATCAATATCGTGCATTCTCCCTGTCTTGCGCCCCGGGTCAGTAATTCCAGCATGCGGATTTGATGGTGCAGGTCCAGGTGGTTGCTGGGTTCATCCAGCAACAGTATCGGAGGGTCCTGTGTCAACAGGGTGGCGATGCCCAGTCTGCGCCTTTCGCCACCGGAGAGGGTGGCGACACTGCGGTTCTCCAGACCATCGAGTTCCACCTCTTTCAGTCGGTCTACCGCCATATTTTCTTCTTTGCTTGTTTCCCGTTCCCAGGGACCCAGGTAGGGGTGTCGCCCGGTCAGAGCGGTCTCCAGCACCGTTGCCGGGAATGGATCGCTGTGATCCTGGAAAAGCACGCCGATCTGCTGCGCAACCTGCCTGCGCCGCAGGCTGTCCAGATTTGTTCCGTTCAGGAGGATTTTTCCGCTGGCTGGCGGTCGCAGTCCGGCCAGGGTATGCAGGAGTGTGGTCTTGCCCGAGCCGTTGCGTCCCAGCAGGCACCATACCTGGCCGAAACCGATTTTCAGGTCGAGTTGCCGGCAGAGCACCCTGTCGGCAACACGGATCTGCAGGCCACATGTTTCGAGGTTGCCTGCCTGGTTCACGCCGGGGTTTCTCCCGTTTGAGCGGTGTTGCGATGCAACAGGAACAGGAAAACCGGTACGCCGATCAGGGCCGTGAGAATACCCACCGGGAGTTGTCTGGGTGCGAGTACGGTGCGTGCAAGGGTATCGGCCAGTACCAGCAGGCTGCCTCCCAGCAGGACCGATGCGGGGAGGAGGATTCGGTGGTCGCGGGCACCCAGCAGGCGGAGCAGGTGAGGGATGATCAGTCCGACAAAGCCCACGCTACCGGCCAGGCTGACAGCCGCAGCGCTCAGCAGGGAGCCCAGCACGTAGATCGCGCGGCGCAACGGCACGACCTCGACACCGAGGGCAGCGGCCGGCAATTCTCCACGTGCCAGGATATTGAGTTGGCGTCCCCACAGCATGGCCAGCAGCAGTCCCGGGATCAGGACGACCACGCCCGGCAGCGGATTTTGTCGGTAGGACAGGTCGCCCATGAGCCAGAACACCATGCCCCGCAGGGTACTGTCGGTACTGATTGCCAGCAGGAAACCGATCACCGCTCCCCAACCGGCAGCGACCACCACACCGGTCAGTAGCAGACGGGTCGGGGTCCATGTGCCCCGGCTGTGGGAAAGCCCGAAGACCAGCAGCATGCTCAGCAGCGCGCCAGCGAATGCAGCGCCATGCAACCACATGCCACCGAGTCCCAGCAGGAGGGTGGCCAGCGCGCCGGCCGCGGCGCCGCCGGAGATCCCGAGTATATAGGGATCGGCCAGCGGGTTGCGTAACAGTACCTGCATCAGGGCGCCTGCCAGCGCCAGCAGGGCGCCGGTCGTGAAGGCAGTGATGGTCCTTGGCAAACGAATATCCCATACCACACTCGCGGCCAGTCCTTCAGCGGAACCGCTCAGGATCCTGCCAAGCTGTGCCCAGTCCGTATCCAGACTGCCGGTGGACAGGCTGTACAGGACAGTGGCGCCTGCGAGCAGGCCGAGACCGGTAATCAGGCCGAGGGGCTGCATCGGGATGGAGGTCCGGGTGACCATCCGGTCCTGGACGGGGGCAGTCGGTTCATGGGTGCCGGGAAGTCGACGGTTGGCGAAGGCTGATGACCGGCCATCCTTCTATTCCGGCATGCCGGTCCAGAATTTCATCGGGGTCGACCGCAACCGGATGGGTGACCAGGCGAAGCAGGGGCAGATCATTATGCGAATCACTGTAGAACCAGCTGTCTTCCAGGCTGTGTCCATGCTCTTCGAGCCATGCCTCGAGGTGCACGATCTTCCCATCCTGGAAGCAGGGGGTGCCGCTGACCATTCCGGTATACCTGCCCTCTTTCATTTCCGGTTCCGTGGCCAGCAGGTGATCGATTTCGAAGCGCACGGCGATGGGGCCGGTAATGAATCGGTTCGTTGCCGTTATGATCACCGGGATATCACCCTTGCTGCGATGCCATGCGATCAGTTTCCGGGCCTCTTCCAGCATGGCCGGGCTGATCTTTTCCTCCATGAACCGGTCTCGCCAGTGGAAGAGGCGTTCTGCGTCATTTTCAGCCAGGGGGCGCAACTGGAAGCGGAGAAATTCGAGTATATCCAGACTGCCGGCCAGGTACTCGTCATAGAATCGCTGGTTTTCCCGCTCATAATACCCGCGTTCGACAATATGGTTCTCCACCAGGAACTGGCCCCAGAGGTAGTCGCTGTCACCGTCCAGCAGGGTGTTGTCCAGATCGAATAGGGCCAGGCTCACAAGGTATCCCCCGTATGGATGCTGGCCGCAGGATAGTGCGCTCCAGCGTAAAGGTAAATCCGGCGGTGGAAATAGCGAGTTGCCCAAAGTGGGTCGATTATGGGAGAATGATCGATAAAGAGCGGTCCCGGGGGGTAAGTAAGTGATTGATTCGGATGGGTATCGTCCAAATGTGGGGATTATCCTGACCAATGAGGAGGGGTGCCTTCTGTGGGCCCGCCGTTTCGGTCAGGATTCCTGGCAATTTCCCCAGGGCGGAATTCGTTCCAACGAGACACCCGCAGAGGCAATGTATCGCGAACTTGCCGAGGAAGTAGGCCTGCGTCCTGAACACGTGAAGCTGGTGGGTTCGACGCGTGGCTGGCTGCGATACCGCCTCCCCGAGCGTTACCTGCGTCGTTCGCGCCGCCCCTTGTGTATCGGTCAAAAACAGGTCTGGTTCATGCTGCACATGAAGGGCAATGACGAGGACGTCTGCCTGGATAATTGCGAAAGGCCGGAGTTTGATCACTGGTGCTGGGTCGATTACTGGTATCCCCTGTCCGAGGTTGTCTCATTCAAGCGCAAGGTCTACGAAAGGGCTCTGAGGGAATTGAGGCCATTCCTGCCCTCTTCAGACCGCAGGACCGGTGCAGTGCATCAAACCGGTAAAAGCGCACGTTAATTGCGGATGGTCAGTATCCGCCCACCCCGAACCGGCCTTTCTCTCCCACCCCGCCTGACAAACGCACCAGGCTAGGGCCTGCATGCATGCTGGAAACCCTGCGCCGTATCATCCAGGAGGTTAATACCGCACCGGACCTCCAGCGTGCCTTGAACATCATCGTCGAGCGCGTCAAGAAGACCATCAAGGTCGACGTTGCCTCCGTCTATCTGTCCGATGCAGATCGATCACAACATGTCCTGATGGCCACCGACGGATTCCGTCAGGATGCCGTGGGCAAGGTGCGCGCGGATTTCGGCACCGGTTTGGTCGGTATGGTCCGGGAGCGTGAGGAACCGGTAAACGTCGAGGACGCGCCGAGCCACCCCCGCTATCGTTTTATCGGCGAGACCGGTGAGAAGCCCTACCATGGTTTTCTCGGTGTGCCGATTATCCAGCATGGCAACGTGCTTGGCGTACTCGTGGTGCGTCATCGCGAGAAGCGCAAGTTCGGTGAGGAGGAAGAGGCCTTTCTGGTGACCCTGGCGGCACAGCTTGCCGGCGCTATCACCCATGCGGGGGCCAGCGGTGAGGTCAGCCGTCTCCTGGATGCACTGGACAGCCAGTCCATGTTCCTCAATGGACTGCCGGGCGCCAAGGGTGTCGGTATCGGGCAGGCACTGGTTGTCTACCCGCTGGCGAATCTCGATGCGGTTCCTGATCGCAAGGCGGAAGACCCAGCGGCCGAGGAGGCTGCCTTTCGAAAGGCTGTTGATGATGTCAAGGATGATCTTCGCAAGTATTCCGCCAGTATGGCTGCAGCGCTTCCCGTGGAGGACCTGGCCCTGTTTGATGCATTGATCATGATGCTGGGCAGCGAAAGCATGCTTGACGGGACAGTGGAGCGCATCCGTGCCGGTAACTGGGCCCCCGGTGCGCTGCGTGAAACCATCCACGAGCATGTCCAGGTATTCCAGAATATGGAGGATACCTATCTTCGCCAGCGTGCGAGTGATATCAGCGATCTCGGTCGCCGGGTCCTGACCTATCTGCAGGCCGTGGGTGAGGTGAGCCGGGAGCCCTTCCCGCAAACCATTCTGGTTGGTGAGGAATTGAGTGCGGGGCAACTGGCAGAAATCCCGATGTCGCAACTCGCGGGTATCGTTTCGGCACGCGGTTCCACCTCGTCGCACGTTGCGATTCTGGCCAGGGCAATGGGTGTACCGGCAGTTATGGGTGTTGAGGACCTTCCTGTCGGTCGGCTGGAAGGGCAGAAACTGGTCGTGGATGGCTACCGCGGTATCGTCTACGTAAATCCAAACGATACGGTCTGCAGTGAATTCATACGGCTCCAGCATGAGGAGACCCGGCTTTCAGCGGGGCTGAAGAACCTGAGGGGGAAAGAGTCAATCACGCCGGACGGTGTAACCATTCCGTTGTATGTCAATACGGGTCTGATCTCCGATATCGAACCTTCCCTCAACGCAGAGGGCAGCGGGGTGGGGTTGTACCGAACCGAGATTCCGTTTCTGGTGCGCGAAAATTTCCCCGGCGAGGACGAGCAGATGCGCATCTACCGCAAGATGCTGGAGGCCTTTTCACCTCGACCGGTAACCTTGCGTACCCTTGATATCGGTGGTGACAAGATGTTGCCCTATTTCCCGGTCAACGAAGAGAACCCGTTCCTGGGGTGGCGGGGAATCCGTATCACGCTGGATCATCCGGAGATCTTTCTTACCCAGCTGCGTGCGATGCTGCGTGCCAGCAGTGGTCTCGATAACCTGCAGATCCTGCTCCCCATGGTAAGCGGTGTTGTTGAACTGGATGAATCACTCAAGCTGATACGCCGGGCGCATAAGGAAGTGGTGGAAGAGGGTGTGGCGGTTCGTTTTCCGCCCATCGGGGTGATGCTCGAGGTGCCTTCCGCAGTCTACCTGGTGGAGATGATGGCGCGTCGAATCGACTTCTTTTCGATCGGTACCAATGATCTGACGCAGTATCTGCTGGCGGTCGACCGGAATAATACCCGGGTTGCCGGCCTGTACGATTCACTGCATCCTTCGGTCTTGCGCGCACTGCGCTATATCGTTGAGGGTGTCCATAGTGAGGGCAAGCCGGTGTGTGTATGCGGGGAGATGGCCGGTGATCCGGCTGCCGTACTCCTGCTTATGGGGCTGGGTGTCGATGGTTTGAGCATGAATGCCGGTAGCCTGCCTCAGATCAAGTGGGTGATTCGCAGTTTTCGCCAGGATGAAGCTGGTGATCTGCTGGACGAAGTGTGGAAACTGGAAGATCCCCATTCCATTCGACGCCTGTGCAACAGCATCCTGGAGCTGGGTGGTCTCGGCGGCCTGGTCAGGGCTGGTAACTGAGCTGATTTCTGACCGTTGCGGTTTGTTATTTCTTCCCGACCGGCGGTGAATCGTAGCCGGCAAGGATTTTGTCATAGCTCCCATCGGCCTGCATGGCAGCAATGGCCTTGTTAAAAGCGGCGATCACTTCCTCGTGATCCGGACGGTCCTTGCTGACCGCGAAGCGCAGCCCGCGCGTACTCACCGGTTTGGGCAGGAATTCGAATCTGGATACGTTGCTGTCCATGAATTCCTGTAACTGGAACTCTATCGCGCGCGTGTCTCCCAGCGTCAGGGCGATGTCTCCTTTTCCGAGCATCAGCAGGTTCTGGATGATGTGCTGTTGCGGTACACGCATGAAGTTTCGGGCATCGTCGAAATCACTGCCATAGGCATAATTGAGCACCACACCGATGCGTAGTCCGTCTAGATCACTCATGTTGCTGAAGGTCAACGGGAGCCCACGTTTCTTGATGAACCGGATCTCGTTGAACAGGTACGGCTCGCTGAAGCTAAATACCTCTGCGCGGGCTTCGGTATACCAGGCCGCGGCAAGGGCATCGTACACACCGATCAGTCCTCCTTCCAGAGAGCGTGACCAGTCCTGTATGGTTAACCGGTTTGTATATCCGGCCCGTTTCAGGGCCTCTGTCACGATCTGAATGGCCAGCCCGTTTCCGGGAAGACCCGAGTCGACATAAGGGGGCCAGTTATTGGCCGCCAGTAGCAGTTCCGCGCCCCGGGAGGCGGTGGTGGTGACTGACAGAATCAGGGCAAGGATCGTTGTGCAAGCCAGCTTCTTCACGGCGATGTACTCCCGATGGTAGCGGTATCCGAGGGTGGTTATTGTAGCGAGTTTTTGCCGTAAACTGCAGGATATCTGCACAGGTTCATCGCCGCTTGCGGCCGGCAAGCCCGTCCGGGTGGAAAGTTCCGGACCATGATTCAGTCAGTGGAGTGTCTGGCATGTTTGTGTTTACTGTGCGTTTTGGCACTGATGCGGCGTCTCCACCAGAGCCAGGAACCGCTGAGTGCCAGTGCGATAAACAGTACGGCAATGAAGTCAACCAGATAGACTCCCCAGGTACCCAGTATCCGGCCGCTGTGTATGTCCAGTATAACGCGCTCTACCGGCAGGCCGCTGCCGCGATAGGCGCTTGTCAGTTCAACGCGCAGTGTTTCTTCCAGGGGCACAGCACGGCTCCATTGCGCGGTCAGTGTATCCGTCTCCCGCCATTCGAGAAATGAATCATCGGTCTGGTAGTACCCATGTGCGGCCTGGATCGCCAGCTTCCCATCGGCTGTGATGCCGATAGCCTGCATGCCGGCGGGAACCCCTGCGCTGCCGCCCAGGTCCTCGATCAGCTCGCCCCGTGGTGTGTAGAGCAGAAGGTGTCCATCCAGCCCGATTATCAGCATGTCGGCAAGTTCGACCGCGCCGATCAGCCTGTTTGTCTTATCCGCCAGATGGCGGGTATCCCGGTAGATCCGGTCACCAACCTGTGTAATGGTGTAGCCTGCGGCAGGGTAACCGGTCTCGAGTTCGGGCGACTTGATTCCGTACCAGTCGATCAGCGCCGCGGATTGCACATGCCTGCTGCCAAGCTTGAGTTCACTGGTATGGTTCAGCAACAGTCCGGTAACGGAGAGGATGATAACGCCCAGCGCGGCTGTCAGGCCGATATGGCGATGCCAGATATAGAGGGAGCGCAGCAGTTTCGCGCGACGCGTTCTTTTATGGCGGGTCATCTGCGTAGGCGCTTTGACGATGCAGGTAGAGCGCAAGCCGGGCCAGCTTATTGAGGGCGCGCACGGAAAGGGTGGCACCCGATATCCCATCGATATTCTTGTCCAGTTCGCGACTGGTATCCAGTCCGGCGTCCTTGAACTGGTCGGTAAAGAAGGGGTGCCGGACCTCCCATCCGCGGCTTTCCCGGAAGACCAGCACCTTTACCTGTTTCAGTCGGTCGTGCTCAACGACCAGGCCCACGGTAATGGGTTGTTCCTTGCCGATTTCCTCCAGAATCCAGGCCGTTCGATGATCTCTGCCCCAGAAGCGCACGCGCAGTGCGCCTGGAGAGTGTCCGAGGATTTCCTTTGCTGTTTCCTTGACGGAACGTGTCAGCCAGATAACCTCCGGGGAAGGCGGATCGCCATCGTAGACTTCATCGATGAAGGCTTCCGGCTCCTGATAGATGCCCTTCGCCACCAGACCGGAGCTGACTGAGGTCAGTATCAGAAGAATGATGGTGCGTGCGGGCATAGGCGTATGGATCTACAGGAAGACCTGGTTGTTGAATCGGGAATCGACGGGTATACGCCGGCGCAGATCATGCGCGCGGTGTTGATATCAAAACCCGCAGACTGCCGGATCAAAATTGGAAACCGATGCCGGCATTGAATCCGTTGTCATTCTTCTGATCACCGTCATTATCCTGCTGCTGTACATCCAGCTTGAATACCACATCCGGGATAGGCCAGTAGTTGATGCCGGCACTGAGCTGCTTTTTCTCGGAGTCGGTCCTGGATGAACCGGCGTTGTTGTCCCAGGCATTGTAGCGGGCGAAGATACCGAATTCGCCGGGTATTTTTCCTATGCTGGTCTTGTAGGAAGGTTCAATATACCAGCCCACCTGTTCATCTCGGCCGATTGCGGCGGGATCCGATTCATCGATGCGGTTGCTTTTTTCCAGGTCCCAGCGGGCATACAGGGCACGGAACCCGAAGGGTCCGCGTTGGATGTCAGCGTGGGCCTCGAGCAGGGTGGCGCCAACCCCGAGGTCTCCCTGGGTGACGTCTTTTTGCCACTGCGCGGAGACGCCCAGTTCCACACCGGGCATCCCGGTCCACTTGATCCGGCCCGTCACTGCACCATCGTTTGCCTTGGCCTTGGAGACCTTCTGTCGTCCATTGCGGATCAGGAATGCCTTGCTGCCCGTGGTCCGTACATCGAGTCCGGAGCTGCCGGTTAGGTTGTAGCTGAAACCCTTGCCCAGCTCGCCATGAAAACCCGCACCTGCCTCCCACCAGGTGGTGGGTATGATATTTGTTTCGATGGGGTTGCGCTCCACGCCATAGAAGGTCGTGGGCTCATGGATCTCGTTCAGGATGCCGACCGGCAGCAGAAAGACACCGGTTTGCAGCGAGTGGTATTCGTTGAGGTCGAACTCAATGTAGGCCTGCTCGAGCTCGACTTCACCATCATAATCACCGCCGGAGACGGCATGTTCCAGTTCCAGCTCGGCGAAAAAGCGGATGCTGTCTGTGAACTCGTGGCCAAGGAACAGGACGAAGCGATGAAAGTCGACCTCTTCCTTGCTGTCGAGGTTGTTGTAATGCAGTTCGCCATAACCGCCCAGCGTGGTCTTGTCGGCCCAGTTGCCGGCGCTGGTTGCGGTTTCCTCTACGGCAACCACGGCAGCCTCCGCCTTTTCATCCGCGACCGCCGCCTTTTCATCTGCCTGCGCCGCCTGTTGGGCGGTAGCTGCCTGCTGGCGCTTGAGTTCCTCGATCTCCGCCTGTTGGGCCTGAATGATGGCCCAGAGTTCCTCGATGGTCTCGGGGGGCGCTTCTGCCAGGGTGACTGTTGTGGCGACACCCAAAAGCAGGGTTGCCAGGAGTCGGAGTACTGAAAATCGCATATTACTACCTCCCTACAACATTTTATGTGGTGCGGATATTATATTAATCAATAATATAAATGCAAATCATTATCATTAAGATGTGTGATATCAATAACTCAGCTGGAATGTTGTCAATGCCGAAGGCAGCGATCCGGCTTTTGCCGGTCGGGTGGTGATAGTGCCGGAATCGGGCGTGAGCTGTGCGGGTCTGAACAGACCGCATGCGGGTTGGGGTTTCTGGTATTGGATTATCATAGGGTTTATAGTTTTCAATATGACATCGGTATGCCGGCACCGGCCATGGTCTGGCATCAAACGTTAGGAGAACATCATATGAGTCATGCAGCAGCAGAACAGAGCGGTGTAGCGTTCAACCCTGTCCTTGGTGATTCGGATCTGAAACTGACCCCGGCAGCCGAAGCAAAAATGGGCGAGCTGTTTCATTCGGTGGATGAGGATCTCGAGGCAATCCGGGTCTTCGTATCCGGAGGTGGCTGTGGTGGCATGAGCTACGGGATGACGTTTACCGATACCCGTAATGAATACGATTGTGTCCTGAAGCTGGAAGGTTTCGACATGTACGTCGATTCGGTGGCGCTCAATTTTCTGCGCGGAGTCGAGATCGACTACGTTGAAAGACCGACAGGTGCCAGCTTTGTGTTCAATAATGTCTTCGCCGCGACCGGGGGGTCAGGTACCTGCGGTGCATGTGGTGCGGCCGGCGGAGGTTGTGCCTGACAAGTCATATTCAGGCCTGCCACCTGCGCGCATTCTGCTGATTGCGCCCCGTAACAGCTACCGTACCTCCACCTACATAGAGGCCGCCCGATCAATGGGGCTGGAGATCATGGTGGCCTCCGAGGGCGAGCATTCCCTGGTTAGCGAGATCGCAGGTGGATTGCACGTCGATCTCGACGATCCCGCCGCTGTGGACGAACTGCTCGCGGCCAGCCGGAGAAAGCCTTTCCATGGCGTGATCGCAACGGATGACGCTAGCGTTGAACTCGGTAGCCGTATCGCCGGGGCATTGGCATTGCCACACAATACGCCCCAGGCGGCGATCCTGACCAGGCGCAAGGATCTGTCTCGTGAACGGCTTCATGCCGCCGGTCTGCCGGTACCCGGTTATCGTCTCGTGGATCTGGAGCGTCCCCTGTCAATGCAGCTCGAGGGTGTGCGGTTCCCTGTGGTCGTCAAACCGATTGCCTTGTCCGCCAGTCGCGGAGTGATCAGGGCCGATCATAATGCCGAACTGCTTTCCGCCTGCGGGCGTGTCGAGACACTTTTGGCCGCAGAGTCGCCAGCTGATCCCACAGAGCGAAATCGGATACTGGTGGAAGAATTCGTGCCGGGTCCCGAGGTTGCCCTGGAAGGCTTGCTCAGGGGAGGACGACTGGATGTGCTGGCGATCTTCGACAAGCCCGATCCCATGGAGGGGCCTTTCTTCGAGGAAACCTACTACATTACCCCGTCACGGCATCCCGCGCGCCGGATCGGCAAGCTTGTCGAACGGGTAGCGCAGGCCTGCTCGGCACTGGGCCTGCGGGAAGGACCGGTACATGCAGAGGCAAGGATCTGCCGTGGTGATGCATGGATCATGGAGGTGGCGTCACGTACCATCGGCGGATACTGCGGGCGCCTGCTTCGCTTCGGAACGGGACATCGGCTGGAGGAACTGATCATCTCCCACTCCATCGGCCGGCCACTGGAAATCCGGCCGGATCAGGGGGCGGCCGGTGTGTTGATGTTGCCGATACCGCAGGCCGGTATTCTCAGGCGTGTGGAAGGGGTCATGGCCGCCCGGCGGGTACCGTTTATTGACTCGCTCGAGATTAGTGTTCGTGAGGGTTATGAACTGGTTCCATTGCCGGAGGGCGCGAGTTACCTGGGATTTGTATTCGCCCGTGCTCCGAATCCGGAACAGGCCGAAGCAGCCCTGCGGGAAGCGCATGCAAAACTCCGTATTGTGGTTGCGCCGCTGTTCAGAATGGCGGACGGGCGCTGAGACGGATACTGGTTGATACGGATTTATTTTTTGGCGCCCGGCGCCTGGAAGCCCTGGGGCAGACTACCCATATCTCCTTCCTGGAACAGGAAACCCAGCATGTGTTTCTCGATGATCTCCAGACTTTCCCGGTCGGCGGTGCTCAGTCCGTTCTCGTTAACGATCATGGTGAGCCGCTCCAGCCACTTGTTCCACCCTTCCCGGGAGACATTTTCATAGATCCGAATGCCCAATGCTCCCGGATGGGGAGGGGCGTCCAGACCTTCAGCTTCCTGTTTCAATACAACACAGTTGACGATGCGAGTCATTACTCGGTACCTCTTACCCTCATGCTATCCCGAACCATCCCGTGCGTGCCTGAATCCTTTCCTGCCCACGGCACTGAAGCTACACCAGTCAGGCCGGTTTGACAACCACCAGCATGACGATGCCTACCAGCAGGATTGATGGTATCTCGTTGAACCAGCGGTAATAAACAGGACTGTGCCGGTTTCGTTCCGCACGGAAGTCGCGCACCAGCTTTGCGCACCAGATGTGGTAGCCGACCAGCAGTGCCACCATGAACAGTTTCAGCTGCAGCCAAAGCGTGTGCCGGTATGCAGCCCAGGCGTAATCCAGCAATAGCCAGATCCCGAAAATGGCAGTCAGGATCGCGCCGATGCTCATAATGATGAACAGCTTGCGCTCCATGACCACGAAGCGGGCCTTTCCAGGCTCATCACCGCAGTCGGCGTGGTACACGAACAGACGCGGGAGATAGAACAGTCCGGCAAACCAGGTAACCATGAAAATGGTATGAAGTGATTTTACCCAGAGCATAGTTCGATTTCCGCAGCAACAGGGAATGGCCGGCTAGTGTCATCCGTTCCCGTGAAGGGGCAGTCGCGGCAGTGTCTGACTATCCGGTATGGCCTTCGGCGTTGAGCATACCCAGGACCTGCTGGCGCAACTTGTCCATGTTGATTCTCCCGATCCAGTGACCGGCGATGCTTCCATCCGGCGCCACCAGAAACGATGTCGGGGTGACCCTGATGTTACCAAAAGCATCGCTGGCCTTCGAGTGGATATCCAGCGCAATAGTGTAGGGGATATTCTTGCGGGCGATCAGTTCCAGTACGTGGTCCGGGCGATCGTAGTACATGGAGATACCGATGACCGCGAGGCCCCGGGGAGACAGTTCCCGGTAGAGAGCGGCAAGATCGGGCATCTCGTGGATACAGACATGACAGGTTGTGGACCAGAAGGTGATGAGAACAGGCTGGCCGCGCAGGTCCGCCAGACTGATCTTACCCTCACTGGTGGTAAACAGGCTGATCTCCGGCGCCTGCGCCAGGCGTACCGGCATCACCAGGGTAATGGCCAGGGCGACCACGGCACCTACCGCGATCAAGGGGATCAGGATGTTTGTCCTCATTTTCCCGAATCTTTCTTTTCAGCCGGCGAGGTCGCCGGACGTTCTCTCGTCTCTGGCAGTCCGGACTGCCCACTGGTGTCTGACCGGTCGCCGGATTTTCGTGCCAGAAAGCGAAAAAGCCTGCGAATGGTGCGCCACAAGCGGGGCAGCAGCCAGATCATCAACAGGATAAAGAGAAACAGCAGCGCCAGAAACAGCCACGGATGTGCCAGGGCGGTCCACAAGCCGGCAATCACCATGACATCCTCGCCGATGGATGCCGTCCAGTTGGATACCGGTTCCGGTGAGGTGTTGATCAGCATGCGGCTGCCGGCCTTGGTGAGATGCGTTCCCGTGGCCAGCGATCCGCCGAGTATACCGGCGGCCAGCTGGGCACCGGCACCGGTCTCGCCGATTGCCCCGGCGGCGAGAATGGCACCGGCCGGGATACGAATGAAGGTTTGAATGGTGTCCCAACCGGTGTCGATGCCGGGAACCTTGTCCGCGAGGAACTCGATGACATACATGACCCCGGCTGCGGTTATTACCATTGGATTGCCCAGAATCTGCAGTTCAGGCGGGAGTTCGATCTGTCCGGTTGTGCTCATGAATCCCAGCATGAGCAGGGTGGCGTATAGATTGATGCCGCTTGCCCAGCCGACACCCATGGTCAGGGCGATGGTCTGGATAAGGTCGATGCTGTCCATGGGATAATCAGCGGTCAGGGCATGCACGCAGCCGGCTAATGCCAGTGCAGGCCATCGGGATGGCATTGTGCTGCGTTGCGATGTTCAGAGTCGGTAACTGCTCTCTATATCTTCCCGTACAAGAATACCATAGACCCGTTCGATGCCGGGCACGGTCTGGCGGACGACATACAGGGCCTCTGCCTCGGAATCATCGAGTTTTGCCAGGGCTTCCTGCAGAGAGGCCTGAAAATCGATGGGTGTCACCTGCTGCCGCTTTGCCGGGATATCCGCGAGGTCGATGCTGTCGGAGTCCGTTTCGGCATCTTGCAGGAATCTTGCCAGGTCGGCTGCCTGCATCAGGTGTCTGGCGCCGGAGGGTTCCTGAATGAGTATCCACCGGGGCTTGTCGATCAGACTTTCCCTCGCCTCGGTGATTCCCGCGATCTGTGGCAGGGTTGTAAACCTCCTCTCCATGGCGCTCGCCACCCCGATCCTGCGCAGGGCCTGCATGACCGGGTCATTCCGGTAATCGAGGCCACGTACCCGCATCAGTTCCAGGTAAACGGATTCCTTGCCGAATACCTCCCTGCTGACCAGACCCGCGGTAATCAGGGCCAGCATCCCGGGCAGGATGATGTTCGGGTTGGCGGTCATTTCAAGCATCGCGGTTAGCGCGGCCAGTGGTGCCTGCAGGGTCGCCCCCATCATGGTGCCCATGCCGATCAGGGCATAAAAGGAAGGGGAAGCCACTTCACCCGGCATCCAGTTGGCGGCAATCAGCCCCATCGCGCCACCGGTCGCCGCGCCGATGAAAAAGGTGGGTCCGATCAGTCCTCCCGGCAGGCCGAGCCCAAGGCAGGCGGCAGTGGCACAGAGCTTGACTGTGGCAATGGTGATTAGTGAAACCAGCCCGATCTGACCGAGCAGCGCCTTGTCCACCGTGTCGTAGCCGATACCCATGATCTCCGGAACGAATAGTCCGCACACCCCGACGATGGCACCACCCAGGGTAAGCCTTGTCCATATCGGCCAGTCCGGCAACGCCGGAGTGATCTTTTGTAACAGATGGGTGAAGAGGGCTGCCATGACCCCGAGTACCAGCCCCATCAACACCACGTAGGGAAGTTCCAGCAGGGAGCCGAGTTGCAGATTGGGTATGTAGAATACGGGGGCATGACCGAAAACGGCGCGGGTCACCGTGGTGGCGCTGACCGCAGCCAGTATGACGGGTGCGAAGCCAGCCAGTGTGTATTCCATCATCACGACCTCCATGGCAAAGATGACGCCGGCCAGCGGTGTGTTGAATGATGCGGCGATCGCCGCGGCGACACCACAGGCGACGAGGGTGCGAATGCTGTTATTCGGAAGCCGCAGCCACTTCCCCAGCTGGCTGCCACTGGTAGCTCCGAGATGTACACTGGGTCCCTCGCGACCAACGGAATGACCGCTGATGATACTGAGCGCCGCGCCGAAGAACTGGGCGACCCCGTTGCGCCAGGGCAGCCGCGCCTGGTGATAGGCCATGCGCTCCATGACATGCACCACACCTACCTGGCGAATTTCGGTTGACAGGAAATGCCATATCAGACCGATCATCAGACCTCCGCCCGTTGGCAGCAAGAACCGGTACAGTGGAGAGAGTCCTTCGTAATTCTCCACCATATTGCCAGGAAGGATGGATGCCTGGTTGGACTCGATCAGGAGACGAAAGGCGACGATGACTGCTCCGGACAGACAGCCGGCCAGCAGTGCCAGCAGGGACAGTAGCGGCAGGGAATCCATATCGGCAAGCCGCATGCCGAGTCTGTCCAGAGCCTGATTCCAGCGCTTTTTGAGTTCTTTTGTGTTCATTACCTGTTTCTGCCGGTTCGGGCAAACCGGAGGCGGCGAAAATATTATCAGTGGCAATGGTAATGGTCTGCGCTATCAATTCAAAATCCTGATTCTGTGTGCTTGCCAGGCTTCATGATCTATCATCGGCATCGCGTGAGAGGGCGGATCGTGCTGCGGGTTTTTGGCACTATCGCCGGCGGATGCTACCTTGATAAACTCTTGCACAGTGATACAGCAATCGGGATAGCACAATGATCAGGGCAGGAATTGTTGGCGGTACGGGTTATACCGGTGTGGAGTTGTTGCGCCTGCTGGCAGGGCATCCGGACACCGAATTATCGGTCATTACCTCGCGATCCGAGGCGGGAAGGCCGGTGGCCGATATGTTTCCCAATCTGCGTGGCCACGTGGATCTGGAATTTACCCAACCGGAAGGGGGGCAGTTGGCGGGGTGTGACCTTGTATTCTTCGCTACACCCAACGGCACCGCAATGACGCTCGCGCCCGGGCTCCTGGAACAGGGGGTCAGGGTGATTGATCTTGCGGCCGATTTCCGGCTCTGCTCGGCAGCGGAATGGGAGCAATGGTATGGCATGCCGCATGCTTGTCCGGACCTGCTGGAGGAAGCCGTTTACGGTCTGCCGGAGGTGAGTCGCGATGCGATACGCGATGCGCGCCTCGTGGCCAATCCCGGTTGCTATCCTACTGCTGTGCAGCTGGGTTTTCTGCCATTGATCGAGCGGGGACTGGTGGACGCGAGCCGGTTGATTGCAGATGCCAAGTCCGGTGTCAGTGGTGCCGGGCGTGGCGCCAGTATCGGTACCTTGCTCAGTGAGGCCAGCGAAAGCCTCAAGGCCTACGGGGTGCCGGGGCATCGCCATCAACCGGAGATCCGCCAGGGGCTTGAGGCTGCGGCGGGAAATCCGGTTGGGCTGACCTTCGTGCCGCATCTTACGCCGATGATTCGGGGTATTCACGCCACGCTCTATGCCCGGCTGAAGGACAGTGACCAGGATCTACAGGCTATTTATGAGCTGCGTTACCGGGATGAACCCTTTGTGGATGTCATGCCCGCGGGTTCGCATCCCGAAACACGTAGTGTCCGGGGCGCCAATCACTGCAGGATTGCATTACATCGCCCGCAGGGCGGTGATGAGGTCGTCGTGCTTTCGGTCATCGACAACCTGGTCAAGGGCGCGGCAGGCCAGGCGGTACAGAACATGAATATCATGTTCGGGATCGCAGAAGATGCGGGCCTGGAAGGCATCGCGTTGATACCGTGATAGGATTTTTCGGGGTAAATGAATCCGGTGAGGTCTGGCAAAGAGCCGCTTCTGCGGCAACCCGAAACGCTATCACGATAAACGGTGTCGGGAAATAATGTCGCGTTACTGGTTGTGGCAACTGCTGGCCGTGATGTTTATGGGGCTGGCAGGGTATGGTGCATGGAGAATCTACGATCTGGGAAAGTTGCACGGGGCCGTGGAACTGGAAGCCCTCAGGCGTGAACATGCTGATCTGCTCCGGCACGCGAACGATTTGGAAAAAAGCAAAAGGGAGTTGCGCAGGCGTTATATCATGCTGGAGCGAAGCGGTCAGATTGACCAGCAGGCAAACCTTGAGATCCGGCAGGGGTATGGCAGCCTGCAGGAGGAGTTGCAGTCGGTTCGGGAAGAACTGGAATTTTACCGTGGTATTGTATCACCCGGTGATGTACCTCCCGGGCTGCGTATCCACCGCTTCGAACTATCGCCACTGCAGGAAGGGGGGGGGCTGAGCTACGAACTCATATTGATCCAGGTCAAGAAAAATGATCGTCCGATCAGTGGCACCATTACTATGGCGATCAATGGCCTGCAGGATGGAAAACCCGCGAAGCTCGACCTCGCAGACGTAACGGATCCACAAACCGGGCAACTGAAATTCAAATTTCGCTATTTTCAGAAGATCAGGGGGCAGTTACAGCTCCCGCCGGATTTCAGGCCACTTCAGGTAGAACTGGCCGTGGATCCGGTGGGGAAAAACAACCGGCAGGAGATTAACCGAACATTTGAGTGACGAGTCTGTAGTAGGGCCTGTTAACACTACGCAAATCGCCGCGTTGCCGCCTGCAATCAGGCCAGGCACCAACAGTAGGCGCTTTAGGCGAGGCGCGAGGAGAGAAGTTTAGTCATGCTAAATGAGCGACGAGTAACGCCGCATGGCCTGATTGCAGGCGCAACCCGAAGGGACGGGGCCATTTTTCCGCAATTCTGCGTTAGCACTCGCTTGTGTAGCACAACTACACGGCACTCGCGCTGCCTTGTCTTGCGAAAAAATGACCACCGTCGCGACGATTTGCGTAGTGTTAACAGGCCCTAAGGAGAGGTAGCATGTTTGGACGCAAAAGGCACAGAAATGTGAAGGTAGACACCATCATCGGGGGCAACACGCGCCTGAAGGGCGATGTGAGCTTCAGTGGTGGCCTGCATGTCGACGGGATCATCCAGGGCGATGTGATTGCCCGGGAGGACCCCTCTGCGTTGACCCTCAGTCAATGCGGCAGGATCGAGGGTAATATACGCGTGGAACGGGTGACCCTGAACGGGACCGTCATCGGAGATGTTACGGCCACTGAATGCATCCAGTTGATGGCGCATGCCCGGGTTACCGGTAATGTGCACTACAGACTGCTGGAGATGGCAATGGGTGCGGAGGTGAACGGGATCATACTGCATCAGGATCAGGGTGAACGGCAAGAAGACGAACAGACAGCACAACTGGCAGGGGTGCAGCCGGTTATGGCGGTGGATAATTCTTGATGAAAATACTCAGGTACTTCATAATGTCATACAACAGTACCATGTGGAGACCGGATACATGACGCAATCAGCAACCAGCGCGCCTGACAAGGCCGCACTGACATTTACCGACGCCGCTGCCAGCAAGGTCAAGCGGTTGATTGAAGAGGAAAACAACCCGGCGCTGATGTTGCGGGTTTTTATCTCGGGTGGCGGTTGTTCGGGTTTTCAATATGGATTTACCTTTGATGAGACCGTAAAGGAAGGCGATACCGTGGTGGAGAATGACGGGGTTACCCTGCTGGTGGATCCCATGAGCTACCAGTACCTGATCGGCGCCGAGGTGGATTTTACGGATGACCTGGAAGGGGCCCAGTTTGTGATTCGTAACCCGAACGCCACGACGACCTGCGGCTGCGGATCATCCTTCTCAGTCTAGATTACTTGCAAATCCGGGCGGGGACGGCCTGGCGTACCCCCTTTGTCCAGGATCAAGTCTTTTCCGGCTGTTATCACCATGATTTGTTATCCTACCTGATCCTGTTCAACGAAGGTCTGGGGTGGTCTGTACAGGAACAGATCGCCTTTTCGTCAGTTATGCAGGAATAGTTGGACTGACAGACCGCCATATCACCGAGGACATAGCATGAGCGAATATTTGCCGGGCCTGGAAGGCGTTCCAGCCACCAAGTCGAATATATCCTACCTTGACGGGAAGAAAGGGATACTCACTTATCGCGGTTACCGGATCGTGGATCTGGCTGAACACAGCAGTTTTGAGGAGACCAGCCTGCTGCTGCTGGATGGTGATCTACCCCGGCAGGATCAGCTTCAGGAGTTCGATCGGCAGTTACGCAATAACCGGGTGGTGAAGTACAACATCCGCGAGATTATGAAGTGCCTCCCGGCCACCGGTCACCCGATGGAGATGCTGCAGACATCGGTGGCCAGTCTGGGTATGTTCTATGCAGGAGACGAATGTCTGACCGGTAGTGACCGGTGTGAGGACCTGCACTACATCCATAACATGTCGATCAAGATCATTGCCCGTATGGCAACGCTGGTGGCCATGTGGCAACACATACGCAATGGCTATGAGCCCTTTGCACCGCGCAAGGACCTGAATTATGCCGGTAATCTCCTGTACATGTTCACCGGCGTGGAGCCTGATCCGTTCGAGGCCAGGATTATTGATGCCTGTCTGATCCTGCACGCAGAGCACACCATCAATGCCTCCACCTTTGCTGCGCTGGTCGCCGGATCGACGCTTGCCAGTCCATATCTGGTCGTGGCCGCCGCGATCGGGACGCTCGCCGGGCCCCTGCATGGCGGAGCCAATCAGCGGGTGGTCGAGATGCTGAGGGAGATCGGTTCGCCTGATAAGGTGCAGGCATGGCTGGATAAAAAGCTCGCCAACAAGGAGATCATCTGGGGTATGGGGCATCGCGAATACAAGGTCAAGGATCCCCGCGCCATTATCCTGCAGAAGATGATGCAACAACTCATGGATCATCGGGGCGGGAAGATCAGCAGGGAATTCGAAACGGCACTGGCGCTGGAGGCGGCCTGTGAGGAACGGCTGGCCTCAAAGGGTGTATATGCCAACGTGGATTTCTATTCCGGGATCCTGTATTCGGAACTGGGGATAAAGGAGGACCAGTTTACCTCGATATTCGCAGTCGCCCGCAGTGCAGGATGGCTGGCTCACTGGCGTGAACAGCTCAAGGACAACCGTATCTTCCGGCCGACCCAGGTCTATACCGGCTATGCTCCCCGGGACTATACACCCATCGATCGGCGCTAGTTCCGGTTCGCGGCAACCTGTGTCTCGCGAAGCGTTTCAAGACGGGCAAACAGGTTGTCCGCTGTTTCCCTGAAGTCCTGGTAGTAGGCCTTGTCGAGTGGGGGGCTGCCGGGTAACTTGACGGTGAGCGGGTTACGGTGTGTACCGTTGACGCGCAATTCGTAATGCAGGTGGGGGCCCGTAGCGAGTCCGGTGCTGCCCACATAACCGATGACCTGCCCCTGCTTGATACGGCCGCCGTTACGCTGTCCCTTGGCATATCCAGAGAGGTGGGCATAGAGGGTACTGTATTTGGATCCGTGCTGGATGACGACAGTCTTGCCGTATCCGCCTTTTTTGCCCCGGAAGGTAATCTTGCCATCACTGGTGGCCTTTACGGGAGTGCCTCTCGATGCGGCGTAATCGACGCCCTTGTGGGCGCGGATCTTGTTCAGGACCGGATGTTTGCGGCCCAGGCTGAAGCCGGAGCTGATGCGAGTGAAGGCAACCGGGGAGCGTAGAAAGGCCTTGCGCATACTGCTGCCATCCAGTGCGTAGTAATCGGTTTTCCCGCTGTCATCCGTGTAACGGATTGCCTGATGGGCCTTTCCCTGGCTGACGAATTCGGCGGCCAGGATCGTGCCCTTGTTGAGCCTTTTCCCGTCCAGCCATGATTCTTCATAAAGCAGCGTGAACCGGTCGCCCTCGCGTATATCGAGGGCAAAATCTATATCCCAGCCGAATATGTTCGCCAGCTCCATGGTGAGGGAATCGGGTATACCTTCCTTGCGGGCGGCCAGAAACAGTGAGCTGGTGATTACGCCGCTGGCGTGCTGGATTCGCTTATCCGGTGTCCGATGGGTTGTGATGGCTTCGAAGCCGTCTCCGTTGCGTCGTACCGTAAGAGAATTGAGGGGATCGATCTGGTAGACGAGTGCAAGCAGGCCATCTTCTGGATTGCTGCGGATACTCAGGGTTTCGCCCGGATGAATCTTCTTGAGGGTATGCGTTGATCCACCGAGTGCAAGCACTTCATGCAGTTGTCTGGCACTCAGGCCCACCCGGGAAAAGATCACCGCAAGACTGTCTCCGCTTTTCACGGTTACGGTTTGCCAGTCTTCCTCGGGATCGGGTTCCGGCTGTATGGATTGTGCCTTGATTCCCTCCGGAGGTATTGCGGTATCTCTCTCTGGAAGGGCAAGCTGCCGGGTAATCTCGGCACCGATGCCCTGGTCCCCGGCCGGCGTGGATTTGTTGATAGTCTGGGCCTGGCGTGTGGCTTCTGCCTGAAACGGCATGATCAGCACAACAATCGCAACGAAACTGGCGGCGAGAGATACCAGCAGCCAGTGTATCGGCTGGATTCGGCCCAGCCTGGATCCTGGCCGGCCCAGCCGGGACTTGTAGTCAGTGTTTATCAGGGGTTGATAATTCACGGGTATATCTCAGGGATGTTTGCGTAAAATAATGGGAAATTCGTGTCTGGTCAATATTTTCCGGGTTGTCGGGATGTGATCTTCCCGCCTTTCCGGCACGGTTTTGCGGTTTTCTGGCGATATCCCGGAATTCTACAATGAGTATGATAATCTGTTGATTATCGATTATCCGCTGGAGCGTTCTATACATGTCGGTTGCAGATGAACTCAGGGAATTGAAGCGGGGCGCTGATGAAGTCCTGATTGAATCCGAGTTGGTGGAAAGACTGAAATTGGGGAGACCGCTTCGTGTAAAGGCCGGTTTCGACCCCACCGCCCCGGATTTGCATCTTGGTCATACTGTGCTGCTCAATAAATTACGTCAGTTTCAGGATATCGGCCACGAGGCAATTTTCCTTATCGGCGACTTTACCGGCATGATTGGCGACCCGACTGGAAAAAATGCGACAAGACAGCCCCTTACAAGGGATGACGTGATCGAGAACGCCCGCACCTATGAAGAGCAGATCTACCGGATCCTGGAGCCGGAAAAGACACTGGTCATGTTCAATTCAAGCTGGATGAACCAGATGGATTCCGCGGGACTGGTCCAGCTGGCCGCGAAGCATACCGTGGCACGGATGCTGGAGCGGGACGATTTCCAGAAGCGCTACGGCAGTGGTCAGCCGATCTCGATTCACGAGTTTCTGTATCCGTTGATTCAGGGTTACGATTCTGTCGCCCTGAAATCCGACGTGGAACTGGGCGGTACGGACCAGAAATTCAATCTCCTGGTCGGTCGGGAACTGCAGAAGCATTATGGCCAGAAGCAGCAGGTTGTACTGACAATGCCCCTCCTGGAAGGGCTGGACGGTGTGCAGAAGATGTCCAAGTCACTGGGTAACTACATCGGAATCACCGAGTCGGCTGACGAGATGTTTGGCAAGGTGATGTCGGTTTCCGATGAGCTGATGTGGCGCTGGTTCGAGCTGCTGAGCTTCCGGCCCATGGCGGAAATCGGCAGGTGGCGGAAGGAAGTGTCCGAGGGGGCGAACCCCCGCGATGTCAAGTTCCGTCTGGCCGGCGAAATTGTCGAGCGTTTCCATGACAGGGCCAGTGCAGAAAAGGCGCTGGAGAATTTTGTGGCTCGTTTTCAGAAGGGAGCCATTCCCGATGAAATGCCGGAAGTGATACTGACGGCCGTTGATGGCGGGATCGGAATCGCCCATGCCCTGAAAGGCGCCAGTCTCACGGGCAGTACCTCGGAGGCCTTTCGCATGATCAAGCAGGGTGCGGTTCGGGTTGACGGGCAGCGGGTAGAGGACCGGGACCTGCAATTGTCAGCGGGTATGACCCATGTGGTCCAGGTAGGCAAGAGACGTTATGCCCGCGTTACCATCTCCTGAAGGTGCTTTCTAATTACCTGAATAATTTGTAAAAAAATATAATATT
>JARFQV010000235.1 GCA_029287615.1 Pseudomonadota bacterium
CGAAAGTAGCCGCGATTGTCTTGTTCGGCAACCGGGCTAGTCTGGCCAGCAGTCCGCTGGCCCTCGGCTTCATTCTCTAGCCCGCTTTTCTCACCGCGGGGCGAGGTGATCGCGCAGGGACCTGGATTCAGAGAGCAAGCGAGGACTCGTCATCGTGGTGAGAAATGCGGGCCCGGGCCTGTGCTCTGCAAAAATTCAAGCAGTATTCGAGGACAAGCCATATTCGTAGTGTAGTCCAGTCAGTACAGGGTGAGCTACAACACTTGCAGTGGCCCGGAATCCGATGCCGATGTTCGTGCGGCGTGACAGGAAGAGCGACTGGAGGGTCCGGGATTCCAGGTCCAGGGCCGCTGTGGGGTGGTCTGTCACATTGCAATGCAAGATTCGTCGGGTCTGGCGTTCAATCCGGGACATACAGGTCGTGTTTGACGTAAATCAACGCCTCCGTGGCAAAGCCCATGGTCTGTGCCTCGGCGACCAGTCGTTCCCTGGTCGCGGCGTCGAGCATCGGCGTCCTGGCCAGAATCCACAGATAGGATCGCGTGGGCCCTGAAACCAGGGCATAGCCATATTCCTCTTTGTCGAGCGCGATGATGTTATAACCGCCATAAAAAGGTCCGAAGAAGGACACCTTGAGCCGACCAACACCGGGCTCGCCGACGAAGTAGGCCTTGCCTTCAATTTCTTTCCACTCGTCCCTGTCAGCATCGTAGCCCCGGTTGAGCACCCTGAGGCCACCGTCATCCCGCCAGCTGTAGGTCGCTGTGACGTTATCCAGACCGCGCTCAAAGGAATGATCGAGCCGCGCGATCTCGTACCAGGTACCCAGGTAACGATCCGCCTGAAAACCATCCACGGGGACCACATTGTCCGGCACACGAACACATCCGGCGAGCACGACAAGGAGCGCGATAAGGGTCTTGCTCAATTGCCTCATGTCCTGGCGGCGGCCAAGGCCTGGTCAATATCGGTGATGATGTCGTCGATGTTCTCGATGCCGATCGACAGACGTACCAGGTCCTCGCTGACGCCGGCACTCGCCAGTTCATCGGGTGACAACTGGCGATGCGTCGTGGTCGCCGGGTGGCAGGCCAGGGTCTTGGCGTCACCAATGTTGACCAGGCGGACTACCAGCTGCAGGGCATCAATAAACCTGGCGCCGGCCTCACGGCCCCCTTTGATACCAAAGCAGAGAATCGAGGCGGCCTTGCCGCCCATATATTTTTGCACGAGATCATGGTCTGGATGATCGGTAAGCCCGGCATAATTCACCCATTCGACTTGCGCGTGTTCACGCAGGTACTGTGCAACCTGAACCGCGTTCTCGCAGTGCCGGTCCATGCGAACCGGCAGGGTCTCGATACCCTGCAGGATCAGGAAGCTGTTGAAGGGTGAAATGGCGCTGCCCATATTGCGCAGGGGCACCACCCGGCAGCGCCCGATAAACGCCGCCTCACCCAGGGCTTCCGTATAAACCACGCCGTGATAAGAGACGTCGGGTTCATTCAACATCGGGAAACGGCTGGCGTGTTCAGCCCACGGGAACTTGCCGGAATCGACGACGATGCCGCCGATACTGTTGCCGTGTCCGCCCATGTATTTGGTGAGTGCGTGCACAGACACATCGGCGCCATGTTCGAACGGCCGGCACAGGTAGGGAGTGGGCACGGTATTGTCCACGATCACGGGCACACCGTGGGCGTGGGCCATGTCAGCAATGGCACCGAAGTCCACAACATTGCCGGCCGGGTTGCCAATGGACTCACAGAACACCGCCCTGGTCCTGGCGTCTATCCTGGCGGCCATGCCATCGATGTCCCTGGCGTCCAGAAAGCGCGCCTCGATGCCGAGCCGGGGCAGCGTATGCGCGAACAGGTTATAGGTCCCGCCATACAACTGCGACGTGGTCACGATGTTGTCGCCCGCCTGGGCAATGGTGAAAATCGAGTCGGTGATCGCTGCCATTCCCGAGGCCAGCGCCAGCGCCCCCACGCCGCCTTCCATCGCGGTCACACGCTTCTCCAGCACGTCGCTGGTCGGATTCATAATACGGGTATAGATGTTACCAGGTACCTTGAGGTCGAACAGATCGGCGCCGTGCTGGGTATTGTCGAAGGCGTAAGAGGTCGTCTGGTAGATGGGAACCGCGACCGCCTTGGTCGTGGGGTCTGGTTCATAGCCGGCGTGAATGGCAAGTGTTTCGATTTTCATGGTTCTCCTCCTGGAGTGATTGTTCTCAACAAGGGCTAGCCCGCATTTCTCACCACGATGAAGAGCCCTCGCTTGATCCTGGACACCCACAGGGTGGCCCCGCAAGGGGTGAGCCCCATGGACGGGGCGAGCAATCCTATTCTCTGCCCGATCATCTCGTCCCGCGGTGAGAAATCCGGGCTAGGGCTGCTCGATTCCGCGTGCCTCCGAGAAGTTCGCCCCCGTCGTATCGGCATCATCGAACCTGGCGTTGCCCAGATTGGCCCCTTTGAAGTTGGCATTACGCAGGTTTGCCCCCGTGAAATCCGCGCCATACAGATTGGCACCCGGGAGCAAGGCACGTTCGAGATTGGCACCGCGGAAATTTGTGTCTTTAAGGTTGGCTCCGGACAGATTCGCACCGTGCAGGTCAGCCGCCGACAGGTCAAGGCCAATCAGGCTACCGCTCAGCAAGGTTCCCGCCAGCCTGGCGCCTTCCAGGCGGGCACCATTCAGCCTCGTACCTTGCAGAACCGCGCCCTCGAGATTCGCGTTCGTGAGATCGGCACGTTCCAGTCGTGACTTCGTCAATTCCGCCCGCTGAAGGACGGCCCCGCGCAGCACGGCTCCGGTCAAGTCCGCGTATTTCAGATTTGCCTCCTCCAGGTTCACGTCGGAAAGGTCCAGATTCTGCATCCGCGCCCTGACCATTTTCGCCCGCGACAGATCCACCCTTGCCAGGGAAGCGACTCTACTCAGGTCAATACCGCTCAGATCCGCCCCGCTCAGCATCGAGCCGCTGAAATCCGCCTGTCCGACCCGGGTGTTGCGCAGCACAGCATCCGACAGATCGGACTTGCGCAGATCTGCGCCCGTGAGGTCAGCCCCGTCCAGATTGGCTCCCACAAGAGCACTATTGGCCAGATTCGCCCCGCGCAGGATGGCCCTGCCCAGCCGTGCCCCGCCGAGGACCTGGTCTGCGAGATTCGCATCAGTCAGGTCAGCACGTCCCAGACTCGCATCCGCCAGCGTTGCACCGCGGAGGTCGACCGAATGCAGGTTCGTCTTGAACAGGACGGTACTTGTCAAATTGGCATGGCGCAGATTGGCACCGCGCAAATCGGCCTCGGACAGGTTCCGCGACGACAGGTCTGCCGAGGAAAGGTCGCAGCCCGCACACTCGCCGGTGGACAGCAACCGTTGCACGGCGTCCTGGTCACCCGCGCAAGCCATCTGTAACCCGTAGCCGAATACCAGAATCACAACAATGCCGGTCAGCAGAATCCCTGGGGTTCTCATGGTTCGCTCCTGGGCTTTGGTTGGTCTGTTCATTCGTTCGTATGGTGCAAATACAAGAAACAGTCGTATGATAGTTTTATCGAAAAACAGTACCGATGAATTGTTCTTGCCATGAAAAACACCATACGACAGTTCCCGTCCTGTAACTATTCCACTCAATCCTGGTTCGCAGCGATCCCCTGATCACTCCATGACAAGTATTCCTGGTGTGCCCTTTGTCGGTAGGAATTTCACTGATTAACAGCAGGATACAGCAAAGTTCCGGGTTGGGTTTGCCCGGGAAACGGAAAAATTTCCTGTATGTTTCCCTGAACAGGGAACAGGCTGGAGATGGATTCGCCGCGGATTGCAACCACCGCCATATACAGGAAGCAATAAAAACAATATCTTTCAGCTTATTGCGGCACATAATCAAATCGATGCAACAGGATAAAACGGGGACTATTGTGTCGCCATTGTCATAGATGACTGCAAGATAGCATGACAGTCTTACTGAGTCCTGATCTGTTTATGGAGGAAGACAACCCTGTGACTCGAATCAGGTGCGTTTTCAAATCCACTGTGCGAATCACCACGACCGGTCTGCATGCGTACCCGGCGTTGTTGCCTGGCAAGCAATACCGCAATTCGCGACCGCAGATCCAGGACATGCCATGGGGCACACGTGATATGACAAGCCCGGACCCGTTTGGCAACAAGCTCATTTTCAATGAACTGGCAGTGCCCGAGGTATGGATGGTCATACCCGGTATTGCAACGCACGTCACACTTTTAGTAACGTAGACGCAGCAGCGGTCTGACCACCAGGAATGACAGTAACAATCAGTCGATGATACGCGCCTACTCACAACGCATCCTGCCCCCGTACACCGGTGTCGTGCAGATCGCCGAGTCAGCGCGTGCACGGGCGCAGAGTTTCGACGGCGTCAACTGGAATATCCACTATACATCCGGGGTTGGCCAGTCGAACCAGCAACAGGAGCGCCAGCAGGGCTATGCCCTGGACCGGGGTTACTACCACGTCGGTAGCGTGCATGACCGTGACCTGAAGCCGTACATCGTGCCGACCTGCCTGGATACGGCCGATGTGGGCGATTCTATTACCGAGCTCTACGAATTCCTGCAAACCGCAAGGATACCGTTTCCTGCCGCGGACCAGTATGAATACTGGTTGCTGGACGGTGCGGATGAATCGCCGCTGGCGCTGATCTTCTCCTGTTGCGAGGAAGCGCAGATGTCGACCTACCCGGCGCAAACCGAGTGGACGGCAATCCCGCATTCCAAGATGAAGATTGACAACACGGCCGGGGAGCAGGCGCGTAACGAGCCACCGGTGAACCATCGCTTCCAGCGCCTGATCGCCAGGCGCGCCGGGATGCGGCCGCGCACCGCCTGGTTCAAGCGCAGCCAGGATGATGCGGGCTCGTTTCCCGGTTCGCTGGTGCGGGAGGACTGGCAGGATCAGGCCGAGCATGACTTGTGTCAACGCTATATCCAGCGCAAGGCACCGCGCCTGCTGATGCTGCAGGGGCTGACGACACCGGACCGCGAGCGGCTGGAGATTGCGGCCGGGCGGCATGCCGTCGAGGTCGAGGAGTATTTCCCCCTGTATCCCGAGATCGTCGACCAGGACCGCATGTCGGCCATTCGCGTCGAGGCGCGCCTGCGTCGCCATCATCCACGGCAGACCCGCGTCAAGGAGCAGGATGGCAAGTCCAAGGACGCGCCGATGAGCAAGGATATGCGTATTATCGAAAACTAGGCTGGTTGCCGGAGCTTCGTTCCCTAACCATGACAATGCCCGGATACGGGGCATGAGCAAGGCATGATCACCCGTTTTATCTGCGGCACGCCAGTGCTAATCGTTGCAGGCCCGGGCGCGGGATTCCTGTAACGGCAAACCGTATTTCGAAATCACCTTCGAATGAGGCGACCCGCTGAGCTATCCGGGTATCAGACGTGATGCCGTGGAAATTCACCTGGATGCTGCAGCGAATGCGAAGCACCCGGCAGGTCAGGGGAAACCGGGTATCACCACAAACGAAGTGGACCGGTTATATGGTGTGATCCGCAGAAATTGATGCAGTTTGAGTCACAAATCGGTATTCACCGTGTAGGCCACAAAGCACTGGGGGAGCTGTCGTCTTGCAATGGCTCGGAGCAGCATTTGTCAACGAAGTGGTTGCATCCATTTGAGCGCGAAGGCGCTTGCGCAGCCAGGCAAGCACGGTATAGATCAATGTATCATGCAGCCTGAAAAGGGAAAGGTCAGTCTGTCCGATGCAAAATTCGATGCGCGCGTATGGAATATCAG
>JARFQV010000290.1 GCA_029287615.1 Pseudomonadota bacterium
TGCCGCGTGAAACAGACGGGACGATAAAACTGCAGATATACGCGGACGGTTTTCATCCCTACATTGTCAATCTGGATCAGTCCGGTATTTACAATGTCACGATGACGGCTGCCGGGAGTTGTCCTGACTATAACCCGCTACCCAGCCCCGGTGTTTATCCCGGATCTGCGGGTCAGTGGATTGACATATCCGGAGAGGTCGTGGTTGGTCTCGATGAACAAACTGCGATTTGTGCCATGGTCCTGGCGAACGGTCAGTATATGTTTTCCTGTGATGGCGCAGGTAACTATACCTTGAATATTCCACTGGATAGCAACGGGCAGGTCAAACTGCAGGTTTATGCCGATGGGTTTGCACCCACGATATTGTATTTTGATGAGTTCAATGCGAATAACACCGTGAAAATGGCACAGGCAAGCGAGTGCCAGTAGGCGGTTTCCACTGCCCGTTAGCTGGCGGTGTCCTGTGGAATAAACAGAAATAACGAGACAGTTACGGCGGCCTTCGGGTCGCCGTATTTTTTACTGCTGCAACGTCGGTATTGCGTGTAGCCTATCGCTCAGACTTCGTGAGGAAGGCAGTATGATATTGGAGTTGTATGACGAATCCAGGATATTGGTGGAGCCGAGGAGGATCGAACTCCCGACCTTCGCATTGCGAACGCGACGCTCTCCCAGCTGAGCTACGGCCCCGTCTGTACATCTGCAGAGCACATTGTAGCATCGTCCCTTCGCTAATCGCCAGAATCCAGCTACTGATATTCAACTCAGGTTGAATTCCGGTATCTGCTGATCTCTCCGGTTTCGATAGTGTCTGTTGTATCAGTCTGGCGGTTTGTCTTCATTCGGCAGGGACCTGCAATGCAATTTCAATCTCGAGCACTTTCTCGGCGATCATGCAGTTATCGATTTCATAGGAGTCATTTGCAAGCATTCCGCGCAGTGTTTGAATCCGGTTAGTGTCAATTCCTGGAGGGTGGGATTGATATTCCAATGTGATGATCTCGTTATTTTGAATCGCTAGTTAAATTTTCATGAGTTGACGAAGCGGCTTTGACAAACTCATCCATACTATCGTCCTGTCAAGTGGCGGATTAAGACCGTTTGTCGGGTGGGCAGATGGAATCGCCGCGGGTATATTCCGGTCACTTGCTGGAGCCAGGCAAAAAACAATTGGAAATGTGTGGAAATTAGGCTCGCAGCGACTTCCCGGGCAGGTTGATGGTAACCGGTTGTATCTCAAGTGCTATCCTTAGTCTTTAAAAATAGGGTAAGAGGTGTTTGCGCAGTTTGTGATACAGATTTTTCTTGACAATATTTTGACATTTTTCAGAATCGGTGTTTAACTTCAACATGAGACGATAAAAACAAGAAGATTGGCTATCTATTGATTATCCAAGCAGATTACTGATTGTTTTCGCTCCAGCGGTTTGGGGCAGGGCGGGCTCTACCAGGCACGTCTGGCAGTGGGTGTTACATGTAAGCATGGAACAGGTGTTCCCCTGAGTCAGGGGACGAAGAAACAGACACAAGGACCGTGATTCGCAACTATGTCCAGTTAACTGTAGTGCCCTGGCCCGGCTCTATTGCCAGGGGGCGATAAGCGAGCGCCCGGAGGATTGTAAGCACAAGATCTTGCCCAGGAACCCGTAAGCTGGATTGAATTTCTGGCAGGGGAATGGCCTCCAGACGCATAGAGCAAGCCGGGGAGAGAGATACTGGGGAGATATCCTGGCTGAAAGAATCCAGGTTCCGTTGCTGATCAGGGAATTTTTTACAGGTGGAGCGCGATCCCGAGAAGGATTGGATATGAATGACACCAAGATTCTGATCATCGAGGCTGATGCCGGCCGCGGTTGTGAACTGCATGCAATACTGAAGTTTATCAATTATACACCAGTCCTTATTTCAGACAGTTCCCGCTTACAATCTGTTCTCACCGAAGAAGGTGATTTTCTGGCAGTGCTTGTTGGCGATTACAGTGGAGATAAGTCACTGGATGCCATGCTCGCCGGGATTCATGAACTGGATGAATATCTTCCTATCTTTCTTCTGGCAGAAAAGGGCAAGGAGCCGACTGTACCAATCGAGCCGGGATCATGTGTGCTGGGACGTATTGAGCTACCGCCGGTCTATGGACAGCTAACCAGCGCACTGCATCAGGCGGAGGTATTTCAGAAAAGCAATCGTTCCGAAGGGCAGCACAGACCGATTGAGTTGTTTCGCAGCCTCGTGGGAAGCAGTCGTGGTATCCAGAAGGTACGAAAAATGATACGGCAAGTAGCCGAATCGGATGCGAATGTCCTGATACTCGGAGAGTCCGGTACCGGCAAGGAAGTAGTAGCCCGTAATCTTCACTATTTCTCTTCTCGACGTGACAACGCATTTGTGCCGGTCAACTGTGGTGCTATCCCCGGTGATTTACTTGAATCAGAACTGTTCGGTCATGAAAAAGGCGCTTTTACAGGAGCGATAACGGCAAGACAGGGGCGCTTTGAGCTTGCCGATGGAGGGACTCTGTTTCTTGACGAGATTGGTGATATGAGCATGACCATGCAGGTCAAGTTACTGCGGGTCTTGCAGGAAAGGACATTCGAGCGGGTAGGTAGTAACGCAACACTGGAAGCAGATGTACGCATTATAGCGGCGACACATCGTAATCTGGAGGAGGCTATCAGTGAAGGAAGTTTCCGGGAAGATCTGTATTACCGGCTCAACGTATTTCCTATCGATATGCCACCATTGCGGGACAGGTCCGAGGATATCCCGCTGCTGATCAATGAACTGATAAGGCGCATCGAGCATGAAAAGCGCGGTTCCGTGCGTTTTTCACCCGCCGCGATCCTTGCACTGTGCCAGTATACCTGGCCGGGTAATGTACGGGAGCTGGCCAACCTGGTAGAGCGTCTGGCAATTCTGCATCCATTCGGTATCGTTGAGGCGAGTGACCTGCCCGAACAGTTCCAGTTTGAACCGGGCATGATGAAGGATGCCATCAGTGATGCACTGATTGGTCATACGGATGCCTTACATATGGATGAGCCAAGATTGCCGCAGGACGGGCTGGATCTGAAGCAACATCTTAGCTGTCTTGAGATAAGTTTTATCAAGCAGGCGCTCGATGATTCCGGCGGCATTGTTGCGCATGCAGCAAAACGCCTGGGTATGCGGCGAACTACCCTCGTGGAGAAACTGCGGAAATACGGTTTGCAAAGAGGGGCTGAGTCCCAGCGTGTGCAATGAGCAACGCTATAGCAAGTGCATTATTAATTTAGAATATATTTGAGTAGCTAGCTCAAAGATCCCGTTAGCCTGTCTACGAAGACCACCTCCCGTCAAAAATTCGCCTGTCTGAATTGATCACTGTGTACCATGCACACAGTGATTGTGAAAGCCGGTCATACTGTGTTACTTTCGCGCTAGAAGAAACACAAGGACTGGAGCAGGGCACTGATTCTGCGCTTCGCAAAACTGCCTGGCAGGTACTATACGATGTAAAGGAGCCGGCTGAACGTCTGTCGGAGTCAGCACGTAGTCAGTCGGGTGGGGGAGTGCGAGAATAAAAAAGGTCGATATTGAGGTGCAAGCTGGGGCTTTGCAACGAAATATCGGGGGTGAACCGGATCATTTTTCGTCGCCGGAGTAGACTCATACTCGGGTCTGACAGGCTGCGTGGTTCTATCTCCTGCTTGAATTCGGGCGCATTTGATGCAGGTTGTATGCGTCTTTTTCGAGTTCAGGTCTGCGGGCTGTTTTTTCACCATTTGGTGAAAACAATAAATATCGTGATTGGCAATCGGATTCAGCTTGTGCGGCGTGTCGTCAGCACTGGTCTGAGTCATGATCAGTGCCAATCAGGAAAAATAATGAGTCGAAATGGTAAAGAGCGGAGGGGTGTGTACCGGGGGGAGAGACTTGGCAGCTCCGAAGACAGCCGCGCCCTGATTCAGGGTAAGGAGTACAACTATGTACTTCAGATCGGGGAACAGGATGAAGAGATACTGGGGCGGTATTCGGATCTTCTCAAGCAGGGTGCGGCACATTTTGCCCAGGTCTATTACAACTATCTGCATAACAACCCCGAGACCGCTGATGTACTGTTCGCCTTCGAACGCAGTGGCGGTTGTATCGGGGATCTAGTCCGCAGCCAGCTCAGGCAAATGTTTGGCATCATCGATGGCCGGCAGGATGATTCTGTTTCTGTAAAGTTGGCGGAAATAGGCAGGATTCATCACGAGCAAGATGTCCGGCCTGTATGGATCGTGGGAGCATACCGGCTATTTCTTGATCATCTTCAGGAAGTCGTTCTGAGGAGCAATGGTATAGATGAGGCGGATAGCGGTATTCTTGGCTCTGCGCTGACGAAAATGGTCTTTCGTGATCTGGGTATGATCAACGATGGTTATATCCAGGCAGCAACAGGAACGTTGCCCCGGGAACCTGTTCGGATTCCAGATCGTCACGATACCTTTTCAGACCTGATGGACAACATTCCGTATGTCTTTTGGTCATACGATGTCGAGCAGAAAAATATAACGTTTATCAGTCACGAGTGTGGCATAACCGATCTGAGTGCCGAGTCACAACTGCCGTGTATTTGTCTTGTTCGCTCAGAGGATCATGCGAGATTGTTGTCAAGCTGGAGGAGGGCCTTGAACGGCAAGGTATCGCATATCATGGTCAAGGCCGTAGCCGGGGCCGAGGGGAAACGGTGGTTGCATTACGCTTTTTATCCCTTTCATAACCGCCATAACAGGATATTGCGCGTACATTCCGTGATGCACGATATGCGGGATTTGCCGAATACCGCTCAACAGGGAAGTGAAATGCCGGTACTGGATGAACTGACACAATTGTCTAGCCGGGCCGTATGGCTTGAGCACCTTGGTGTCATACTGTCCTTCTGTGATCAGGGCAAGTACGAACGTCTGGCTGTAATCATTCTGGATATCGATCATTTCAATATCTACAACGATGCACTGGGATATACCGTGGGTGATGAGTTGTTGCGGCAGTCCGCGGACAGGCTTCGTGCGGTGGTACCCGATGCATCGAACCTGGGGCGGCTGGGTGGTGATGAATTCGGGGTTGTGATACCACTGACAGGAAAGAGGAATGACGATGGCAGTCAGACAGCATCTGCTATTCTGAATTGCTTTGATGCACCCTATCACGTAGCCGCCAAGGACTTCTGTCTGGCCGTTTCCGCCGGTATTTCGATCTATCCCGATCATGGCAGTGACGCGGATGTATTGCTGAAACACGCCTATAGCGCTCTGCATCACGCCGACCTGGCAGGTATACCCTGCCAGGTCTATGATCCGGGTCGTAATGTCAATCCAGTGGAGCAGCTGCATTTCTCCGGGCAGCTGTGTCATGCCCTGGAAAACCAGGAATTCGAGTTACATTATCAACCCCAGGTCGAGGCACAGGAGGCCAGGATCAGCGGTGCTGAAGCCTTGTTACGATGGCAGCATCCTGGAAAGGGCCTTGTGTTTCCGGCGCGCTTCATCTCTGTAGCGGAAAGACTGGGTATGATTATGCCCATAACCGACTGGGTACTGATAACCGCTCTTCGGCAATGCAGGCGCTGGTTTGATGAAGGGCGGTCGGTTCCGGTCGCCGTGAATATGTCAGCCCGTTGTTTTCAGAGCCCGGGATTATTCGAAAAGGTGGAGCGTGCATTGATCGACGCCGATGTCGGCGGTGAGTACCTGGAGATCGAAATTACAGAAGCTACCTTGATGACAGATCCGGAACGGTCAGCGAGGATCCTGACCAGACTGCGAGATCTTGGTGTTACCGTGGCCATTGACGATTTTGGCACGGGTTATTCATCACTTTCCTATCTGAAGCGCCTGCCCATACATACACTGAAGATTGACCGGACATTTATATTCGATGTAGCCGAGGACAAGCATGACAGGGCCATAGTCCAGTCTATCATCGATCTGGGGCACAATCTTGGATACAAGGTCGTTGCTGAAGGAGTTGAGTCAGACAAGGCCTGGTCGATGCTGAACGAACTGGGCTGTGATGCCGTTCAGGGGTATCACATTACACGTCCATTGCCTGAAAGCGGGTTCAGGGACTGGTTGGGCAAGAACCGAATTTCAATCGACACGGCCCTGGACTCCTGACTGTTTCATGGTGAAATTCTCACCCTGTATCCATTGCGAGGCATGACAGGGTGGATCGGTTTCATTTCCATATCGCCAATTATTTGTCTG
>JARFQV010000314.1 GCA_029287615.1 Pseudomonadota bacterium
GTCGATCATTATGTCGTCACCTTTTCCGGGAATACGATACCGCAGGCAATCCAGGTAGAACTCACCCATGATCCGGATGCTGCCCATAGCGGGAGCGGTACCCCCTATGTGGTGAACCCGATTGGTGATGTCAAGAATCTCTCCTGGTCACAAACGGGCACGAATGGTACTGATCTGCGGGTTATCATGATTCCCGCCAGGGACGGGAGCGTGGCAACCATGAACGACTTTAAATTCTATGTGGCGGGCGGCGTAACCGGGCTCGCTGTTGTCGATCAGGATACCAATGATCCGGGGGATTTCGACGTGCTGGCATTCGATGGTAACGGGAACCCGATTGCCGATGTCACGGCAAGCATAGCCAGCAGTTATTAAGAACAGCCGTTGTCACATCTGTAACCTACCCTTCCAACAGCGGGGATGCGGGTGATTGCGGGCTGATCTTTTGCCTGCAGGTACCCGCTCGGGCTTGACTCTCGCTTGTTCTCTCCAGGGCTCATCCATTCCCTGCCGGCGATGGAAAGTAACGTTCACGCCGTTGCAGATGGCGGTCTGTACATAAATCCGTAAAACCTTACTGCAAGACTGACAGGGGATCAGTGCGAATGATCAGAAATATCGTAATCGTAGGTGGTGGCAGCGCAGGCTGGATGACTGCCGCCCATCTGTCCAAAAATCTGAACGGTGTGAATATCAGCCTTATCGAGTCACCGGATGTGCCGATCATCGGGGTTGGTGAATCGACGGTACCGCCGATCGTCGGGTTTATGCATTCGCTGGGGCTCGAGGAATCGGACTGGATGCCGAAATGCAATGCCACCTACAAGAGTTCGATCTGTTTCAGGGGCTATCATGAAAACGATGAAAAAAGGATGTGGTTTCCCTTCAACCGCACCTGGCCGGCGGCGGAACGGCCCGCCAACCGTTACTGGCTCTACAAGTACCTGACAGACGACAGCTTCAACGACCGGTACTCGATCTACGATTATTGCACCCTCGTCCCCGAATTGTGCCGGGAGGGCAAAACGGTCAAGTCCCTTCCGGGTTCGGCCTATGCCTATCATCTGGACGCGACGGCCCTGGGCGAAGTGCTCAAGGAATTTTCGATAAACCATGGCGTGCGGCATATCCCCGATACGATCAACGATGTGATCATGAACGAGGATGGCTCGATCCGGGAACTGAGGATCGAAAACGGAGAGCCGCTCCAGGGGGACCTGTTTGTCGATTGCTCGGGTTTCCGGTCGCTGCTGCTGGGGCAGAAGCTGCAGGAACCGTTTGAGGAGTATTACGATTCACTTTTCAACGACAGTGCCATCGCCATTCGCTTTCCCTTCGAGGACAAGGAGGCGGAGATGGTGTCCTACACGCTCTGCACCGCCTTGTCATCGGGGTGGGTATGGACGATCCCGCTCTACAACCGCCTGGGTACCGGATATGTACACTGCAGCAAATACCAGTCGAAGGAGGAGGCCGAACAGGAATTCAGGAAATACCTGGAGGGGGTGCTCGGCGAGAAGCGGGTGCGGGATGCCGAGGCAAGGCATCTCAGTATCCGTGTCGGCAAGCACCACCGGACATGGGTGAAGAACTGTGTGGGTATCGGTCTGTCGAGCGGCTTTATCGAGCCGCTGGAATCGACCGGGCTGCAGATCGTACAGAGTGAGGTAAATCTCCTGACGCTGACCCTCCAGGGCAGGAATGACTACAACTGCGCCGATATCGCCGTCTTCAACGAAAGCGTGACCAGGCTGCTGAGTGTCATTCGTGACTTCCTGGTGTGCCATTTCGCCCTCACCAGCCGCGAGGATACGCCGTACTGGAGGGACGTGAAATACAACACGAAGATACCCGAATCGCTGGTTGAGAAGCTGATGATGGCGCGGGCAACCATGCCTGCCTGGGGAAACGAGAAACAGTTCGATACAGGGGGCATGCTGGCCGGGTTCTCCTTCAGTGAGGGCTGGTACAACATCCTGGCAGGAATGAACTTCCTGCCCTTCGACTTCGATCAGCACCGGCAGGGCAGGATTGGTTCGTTTGAAAAGCACCTGCAGGATAATCTGGGCGAGGCAGAGCGCGTCTACCGGCAACTGGAACAGCAAAGGCAGAATATCGGCTCACTGCCCAGTCATTACCAGTATCTCAAGCAGAACATCTATGGCGGTCTGGACTAGGGCTGGTCACGGAGACTCCGTCCCGCGGCCTTCAGTCCATTGCCAGGCCGGTAGCCAGTATCCAGGTCGCAAAAAATATTTTCAGGCGCGTCGGTCCCAGGCGCTCGGCCAGCAGGCGGGCGATGGTGCCCCCGACGATCGCGGCGGGCGCGGCAAACAGCAATATCTCCCAGGATACGCTGTCGGTGACGAAGAGGTGATAGGGCAGTCCGGAAAGAACGGTCAGTGACGAAATACAAACGGCAATGCAGACCGAGACCATGGTCGGAAAACCGAGGAAGAACAGCAGGAGCGCGATCCATTCACCTGCACCGATCGAAATCCAGCTGGTGATCATGCCGCCGGCAAGGGAACTCGCCACGATCAATGGCATATCCATCGAGCGGATGTAATAGCGGGTGTGTCTGTGCTGATCCTTCCGCAGGGTTACAAAGAGCAGCACGCAGCCAAACAGGATGGAAAAATAGCGGAAGATAGTGGTGATGGGGAATGCGGGCGCCGGCAGGAGATACTGTCCGCACAACATTCCCGCCACCGCCGAGCTCCCGGAGATCAGCAGCAGCTTTTGCGTCAGCGCGATGACCTGCCTGCCGCCGTGCTCCCGGCGGTGGATCGAACCAAGCCAGGAGATGCTGCCCGCAGTCATCCCGAAGCATTGTATGGCGATGCTGGTGCCGAGGGCATTCTGTTCATCGATTCCGAGGGAGGTGAAGGCGGGGATGAATACGATGCCTCCGCCGGCCCCGGTGGAGTTTGCCGCGATGGCGCCGCCGATACCCAGAAAAAAGAAGTGCCAGTAGTCCGTTATCAGCGCAAGCGTGTCCGGGACGGAAAACAGGATGGCCGGCCAGAGCACCACGAGCACTGCCCCGATGATCAGGGTTGCCGGTTTTCGGGCTATAGTGGCAATTTTCATCGCTGCGTTGGGGAGGGTTTTTCAGCTACTGTATCCACCATCATGCCTGCCTGAAGGATTACCGGGACAGGGAACGGCGGGCGTGTTCATTTCGGCCGTGTTATCCGTAACGGCAGCTCCATCAGTCGGCTTTACGGACCCAGAAGTTATAGATGCTCGCAAAGGTCATCGGGTTTTCCGCCTCGAATCTGTCCCACAGATCGAGTGACCGCATGTCTGTATCCTGGGGAAACAGGCCCCTGTATCGCGGGATCACCGTCGGGTCTTCAAAGACGAAGCCCAGAAACTCCAGTCCGAGTCTGTCGATCATCTCGCCGATTTCCGGGATAGTCAGCAGGTCCTCGTGGTAATGGAAGACCAGATCGCGGAATTCACTCATGCTGAAAAAGTCCGGCGCCTCGGTGATGGTCTGCAGCAGCGAATCCTGCCTCTGGCCGATCATGTCCTCCGGGGTCGGACGGTAGCCACGCTCCCGGATAAATTCGCGGGCATGGGTAACCGGCCTTCTCGCTATCTCGCTGTAGAGACCGATCTGCATGTTGCCACCGGGTTTCAGGCAGTCGGTCAGGGCCCGCCATCCACGCTCGGTATCCTCCATGTGGTGTAATACGCCATAACAGTTGATGTGGTCGAACTGACGGCCCAGCCTATCGAGATGCAGGATATCACCGTGAAGAAACTCGATATTTTCGGTGTTCAGTTCCCTGGATTTCCGCCTGGCA
>JARFQV010000005.1 GCA_029287615.1 Pseudomonadota bacterium
GCAGGCATATGTACGAGACCCAGGGTCGCCAGCACCAGCGTGATGCTGTGCGCAACCGTAAACGCAGTGACCGCCTTCACCAGGCGACCGATGCCGGACACGATCAGCAACAGCGCCAGCACAAACAGCAAGTGATCGATGCCTTCCAGGATGTGAATCGTCCCCATACTCCAGTAGTCGGCTGCGATTTCGAGTTTCGAGGCTTCCAGCGGGATGGTGTACTCGGGCGAGCTCGGCCGCAGGATCGCCGAATGCTGGGTGCCGTCCTGCAGCTGGATGAGCAGCAGCACATCGGTCTGCAGGGCAGTCAGGCCCTCGATGACGATGGTCTGGCCGGTTAACGACCCGGCGTTGTTCTTGTAGGTCGCGTGTTCGATCAGCGCGCCCGGCACGTCCTGGAGGGTCGGCGAACCCAGCCGCTCCTACAGAAACTGACGCGCTCATTGTGCCGGCTCCTGCGCGGCTGCAACCTTGTCAGCCTCGGGCTCTTCAATAACGATGGTGTAACTGTCGCGCAGATTGGCGTAGAACTGCTCATTGAGTTCTTCGCTCCTGTCCGTCTTCCAGTCCTGCGTCACGCGCTCGCGCACCTCGGCGAAGACCGGCGGTGGCGGTTCACTGATACTGCTTACATACACCAGGTGCACGCCATAACCGGACAATACCGGTCCGTGCCATTGCCCGGGTGACAGCTCAACCAGCGACTCAAAAAAACCACTGCCGAAGTACTTCTGGATCTCGATCTGATCTTTTTCCGGGTAATAGTTCTGCAACATGAAGTCGTCCACCAGCGCACCGGGATCCTCGATGGCATCACCCTTTGCAATCAATGTCGCCTTGATCTTTTCTGCATCAGCCAGCGTTGCATCACCACGCTTGTCCGGGTCGATAAAAACCTGGGTAAAGGTATACCGCGTCGGGTCCTGGTAACGATCCTTGTGTTCGGCGAAATACACCTGCAGTTCGTCTTCGGTCGGTGGCGTCAATGCCACCAGGTCCTTGGCGAGGAACTCCAGCTTCTGCGCAAGGCGACGGCGGATGACCTGGTCGTGCTGGTTCAACCCCATGGTCAGCGCCTCGCGATAGAGCACCGTCTCACGGACATACTGCTGGATCAGACCCGTTAATTCTTCCGTCGTCGGCGGCCGGTTCCAGCGTTTCTGCCAGGCGGTCTGCATCCACTCGATTTCACCGGCACTGACGACGATTGTCTTGTCATCGGCTTCCGGCACCGGTTCGGCGAATACACCGTATAACAGGTAGATCGCCGCGCCGATTAACATAAAGTGCAGCAGCGGTTCACGTAACAGTTTCACTTTTAAAAAACTCCCCCGGAACTAGGCGCTGTTTCTGGAATAATGGCATTGCTGGATTCTTACTCAGGAAATGCTTGATAGTGTATTGCTGCCAATCCTTTATCGTACCACCCGGCTCTCTCTGACCAGAAGATGTTGTCTTGAGGATGGATACCCGGATCTTGAGCTAATGAACCTGCTGGAACTACCAACCACTTACCATTTTTAGTCAGACAGGGAACGCATGAACCACATTCAGCGCAAAATGCTGTGGTTAAATCTCCGTCTGGATAATCATATCGCTTGATATTCTCAACACCACTGAGCCAGCCAATGTTATCCGGGCTGGCGAATAAATTGGACGCATGCGCAGAGCCAGTTATTTTCCTGCATTCCGTACAGTGACATAAATGAAATTGCTTAAAGTCATCGACAATTTCAAAATTAACTTTTCCACACAAACATCCACCAGATATTGTTTCAGGCATTTTCTCTCCTGTGCGAGCAATTTGATACGTATTTCAACCCTGAATTATACTTCATTCACAAGTAGTCACCGTCAAGTCAATACAATGATGCCTGGTCAGGGACTGATCGGAATGACGAGGCAATAAGCAATTCCTGTTGACTGCGATCATTCCTCAGAAACAGCAATAATTGCCATGCAATTCTCAGGTGTATACAGGTATCACCAGCCTGGTATTGCTGTTAATCGAATATAATGCGCACTTTGAAAAGCAGCGGCCAGCGCTTTCCCGTCAGGTAGAAGATGTCACCTGTCGGGTCGTATGCGATCCCGTTAAGGACCTGTCCAGCCTCCCCTAGCTTCGCCCTGCGGATCAGTTCGGAGCAATCGATCAGGCGGTTTATCCTGCCCCTGGCGGGATCGATTTCAAAGAGGTAATGATCGCCAAGCCGATGCACGAAAAGGCGCCCATGCGCGCTTTCCAGATCGTTTAGCCAACCAAGTGCTGTTCCTTTGCGCCTGGCTTTAACCGTCTTCATTAAATGAAAGCGTTGATCGAGGAACCTCAACTCACTACTTCCGTTGGTCATCACAAACCCATCCCGGGTCGCTGCCAGCCCCCATCCTTCTCCCTCGAAAGGCCACTGTTCGATTATAGAGAAATCATCCAGTCGGTAGACAAAGGCAACATTGGACCGCCAGGTAAGCTGAACAATGCGTTCCTCGTGAACAGCGATGCCTTCGCCAAAGTGTCCCGGCAGTTTTCTTGCAAGCTCGATATCACCCGTAACAGGGTCGATCCGCCGGATACTGGATTCACTGTCCAGTCCCGTACTCTCATACAAGCTGTCATTGGCATATGCCATGCCCTGTGTAAATGCCGTTGTATCGTGCGGCAATTCGTCCAGAATCGTGGGCACGGCAATCCTGATACCTGCATTGAGCAGTGATTGTGTGATATTGCTAAACTTCATTGCTTTAGAGATCGAACCGCATCCGGAAATGTCTGCACCCGCCTGTCTTACCGATCATTTGATTTGCGAATCGTGCAGCGTTCACCATCGATAATAAAAGTGCTCACGTCCAACAGGTTCCAGTCAGGGTTCAGCGTCTCGATAACTTCTGGATAACCTGAACCCGGATCACTCAAGGCACGGGTAAATATATTGGCGTGTAGTTGTCCGTTATTAACACTGACAAAAGGCTGATTGGTGAGGAATCCCGTTAGCGCTTCAGTGATTCTCAGCACCCTGGCTACCATTCCGTCCTTATCGAAACCACAAAGGCGATGATTCCATTTGCTCTTGTAGCGAAAAACACCATCATGCAGGAAACTGCGGCTTCGCCCAAAGCCCATCTCTCGATAACCCCGCTCTGACAGGTATTGTGCAGGGAAATGGTATGTAGCACCGACGGCGCCCATCCTGCGATAGACGTTGCTGGAATCACGAATACCCGCTAACCACAACCGGGGCATTTCCTGTATCTGAATGATGACACCCGCAATGGTCGTCTCTTCATGCCGGATCAGGAGAAGTTTGTTGTCAGGCCGGCCCAACACACTTTCAACCTCACCGAAGCTGGCACTGATGGCTGTATTTCCGTGTCGGGCGCGTATCGTCGGCAGGTACATTTTTTCGTAAAAGTCCTCCGCCGATTCAACGTCTTCTCTCAGTTCATGCGTAAGCTTGTGCTTGCGGATTCTTCTTAAATCTTCTTTTGCACCCCTGGTAGTCGCTTTCAATGGAATCTGGACGCAGCTTTCCAGCCATAGCGGTATATAAAAATCCCTTTTTCCCTGAAACAGGAACTGATGGATGCGATGTCCTTCAATGAAGGCCAGTGCCGAATTGCTGCTGTTGCGATGCAACAGGTATTGTATTTGCGGCAGGTAG
>JARFQV010000215.1 GCA_029287615.1 Pseudomonadota bacterium
ATACCCAAAGCAGCCTGATCGGACGTTCCTTTTCAGATGCACTCAGCATCACCGATGGTCGTCTTACCCTACTTGTATTCGCACCACGAAGCGTCCTCAGTTACCTCTGGTATCTGGTGCGTCTCCTGTTTCCCAAAAAGATCAGTCTCACCCGCTTGCCGGGTGCGGTCGGACTGATTCGCAGTGACCGGGTCCTGCTCGAATCACCCGGAGAAATTGACTATACACTCGATGGTACACCCGTCAGCGCCAAGGCGGTCGAGTTTCGCATCCTTGATCAGCGCATACGACTGCTGCCTGGTCCGGCAATGGAGCACAGCGAGGATCAGGTTCAGTCCAAGGAAAGCATAAAAATAGGTCATCTTCCGGTAGACGAGACGGCACAACAGCTTGTCCAGGCACCATTGCCCCTGTTCAGCCATGCTCGGGAGGAGGAATACCGCGACCTGTTCGTAGCGCTGCGAGAGAATGCCGTGCTGTCCTCGCCATTCCTGGTGCTTACGATCTTGAGCGTGTTACTGGCGCTCACTGGACTGTACGCCAATTCGGCACCGGTTATCATCGGGGCAATGATTCTGGCACCTTTGATGTCGCCGATCATCTCGCTTTCCATGGGTCTCGCCCGCACCGAGGCCTCCCTGATCCGAAATTCATTTCGGACCCTGCTCATTGGAACCACTTCGGGTCTCTTCTGTGCCATCGTAGTTGCCTGGATAATGCCGCTGGAATATGTGACCCCGGAAATGCAGGCACGACTTTCACCGACGCTGCTGGATTTGAGTGTCGCCGTTATCTCGGGCGTGGCGGGTGCCTATGCCCACGCGAAAGAGGAAATCGCCAAAAGCCTGGCGGGTGTCGCGATCGCCGTGGCACTGGTTCCACCACTGAGCGTTGCGGGAATCGCAATCGGCTGGGGTGAACTGGCAATGGCAAAGGGTGCGCTCTTGCTCTTCATCACCAACCTCGTGGGGATCTTGCTGGCGGCCAGCGCTACCTTTCTTGTGTTGGGCTTTGCCCCGTTCAAGCTGGCAAAAAAAGGGCTGGCGATAGCCCTGCTGCTGATGGCTGTTATCATCGCACCGCTCTATATCGCCTTCGATAATCTGGTCCAGCAGGGGAGCATCAGGCGGCAAGTTCCCAGCGGTCAGATCGAACTGAACGGACAGTCAGTCGGAGTGCGGGTCATCAAGGTAAGAGCCGGCAATCCGCCAATGATCCGGGTCATACTGAGTTCCTCCATGCGACTGGATGAAAATCATGTCGATGCGCTCAAGCAGCTGATCACCGAGCGTATCGGTAGTACCGTCACACTGGAGGCGCAACTGAATCTGCGCCGATAGTGAACTTGGCTACTAAATATTTATAGCTGCCTATACTAATATTCTGTTAAATAATTATATACTACGCTATATAAACCAAATTATTAATTAGTTAACTATTTGTTGAAACTGGAAATTCTGACTGCGGTCCGGATCTGGCCTGGATCACTTACCGATACAGAAACTGGAGAAGATCCTACCCAGCAGGTCATCGCTGCTCACCTCGCCGGTAATCTCGCCCAGGGCCATTTGTGAAAGACGCAACTCTTCAGCAAGCAGCTCACCAGCCTGGTAGATGGCGATCTGACGTCGCCCCTCCTGCAGATGTCCATGCGCGCGGATCAATGCATCAAGGTGCCGGCGCCGTGCAGTAAATTCACCGGCCTCACCATCGCTGTAGCCGGCACAGTTCTTCAGGTGGGCATGGAGGGATTCCAGTCCCGAACCGGTTTGTGATGACAGGCCAATCTCCGGGATGTCTGGCCCTTCCGGTCCCGGATCACGTCCGGTAATGTCGATTTTGCTATAGATCCGGGTCACGGGCAGGTTCTCCGGCAGGCGGTTCATGATCGCTTCATCATCTGCCTGCCAGCCTTTCTGGTCATCAACGACAAACAGGACCCGGTCAGCCATTTCGATCTCCCGCCAGGCACGTCGAATCCCTTCCATTTCCACCGGATCGTCACTTTCATGCAGACCAGCCGTATCGATCACATGGAGTGGCATTCCATCGATCTGGATATATACTCGCAAGACATCACGGGTCGTGCCTGGTATGTCGGTAACGATGGCGGAATCACGGCCTGCCAGCAGGTTGAGCAGGCTGGACTTGCCGGCATTGGGCCGCCCGGCTATAACGACTGTCAAGCCTTCCCGGAGTGCGCAGCCCTGCCTGGCGGAACGCAACAGGGTTGCAAGCGCATCATCCAGTTCACCGATTTCCCTTTCTATCCGCTCGTCTGCCAGGAAATCGATTTCCTCCTCCGGAAAGTCGATGGCCGCCTCGACATACATGCGCAACTGGATCAACCGTTCCACGAGCGAGTGTACCTGATCTGAAAACACCCCTTGCAGCGAACGCATGGCAGCCCGTGCCGCCTGGGCAGATCCGCTATCGACCAGGTCCGCGACGGCTTCCGCCTGGGACAGATCCAGTTTGTCATTCAGAAAGGCACGCTGCGAAAATTCACCCGCGCGGGCAGGGCGCGCTCCCAGTTCCAGCACCTGCGCAAGTAACAGATCCATGACCACCGGACCACCATGTCCCTGCAGTTCCAGTACATGCTCACCCGTAAAGGAGGAGGGCGCGGGAAAATACAGGGCAATGCCCTGATCGATGAGTGAACCGTCTGTATCCCGAAATCCATGCAATACCGCCTGTCTTGGTTGAGGAAGACGGCCTAGCAGGGCGCGGGCTATATCTGGAACACCATGGCCGGAAACCCGGATGATGCCGATTCCACCACGACCGGGTGGTGTTGCCAAAGCGGCAATGGTTTCAGAAAACGCCTCGTCCATCCCCTCAATACAGCGAATCAGGACACACGCGATACGGCAGTTTCATGCAAGAATGGAAGAGCCGTCGTCTATTTGCCGCCCATTTCTATGCGTCGTGTAATCATCCATTGCTGGGCAATGGACAAGGTATTATTCGCGACCCAGTAGAGAACGAGACCGGAGGGAAAGAAGGCGAAAAAGACGGTAAATACCACCGGTAACAGCATCATGATCTTGGCCTGCATCGGATCCACGGGCGCCGGATTCAGCTTTTGCTGGATGAACATGGTCGCACCCATCAGCAGGGGCAGGACAAAGTAGGGATCCGGAGATGAGAGATCCTTAATCCAGAGGATAAACGGGGCCTGCCTCAATTCCACGCTCTCCAGCAATACCCAGTAGAGAGCGATGAAGACCGGGATCTGTACCAGGATCGGCAGGCAACCACCAAGGGGGTTTATCTTTTCCGTCTTGTACAGTTCCATCATCGCCTGGTTGAGGCGCTGCTTGTCATCCCCGTAGCGTTCCTTGAGTGATTTGAGCCGGGGCGTCAACTTGCGCATATTGGCCATGGATCGGTAACTGGTCTCAGACAGCTTGTAGAAGGCCAGCTTGATCAACAAGGTCAGCAGGACGATCGCCCAACCCCAGTTACCCACCAGCTTGTAGATCTTGTCCAGCATCCAGAACAAGGGCTGTGACAAGACGGTCAGAATCCCGTAATCAACCGTCAGTTCAAGGCCGGGTGCCACTTCTGCCATAACGTCCTGCAATTTCGGACCGACATAGAACCGGCTGCTGAAGCTCGCGTCCGAGCCGGCCGGCACCGTGAGATAGGGCGATATCATGCCGAGTACATAGCGTGGGCCGTTGATGACCTTGCTGTAATACTGGTCGGATTCTTCACCTGGCGGGATCCATGCGGCCAGAAAGTAGTGCTGAATCATGGCCGCCCAGCCACCGGTAATTTCCCGGCTCAGATCCTCATCGACCATATCATCGAAATTGATTTTTTCGTATTTCTCTTCCGGGCTGTAGATCACCCCGCCGGTATAGGTAATGATGAACTGGTTGCCGGAATCCTTTGTTTCATCAGTGCGCTGTAACTGGCGGTACTGTCTCCCTCTCCAGTCGGACTCGCTCTGGTTACTGACCTGGTGCACCACGTCGATCACATAGCTGCCGCGACGAAATGTAAAGATCTTGTCGACAAGCACACCCTCGGGACTTCGCCAGCGAAGTGGTACCTCAATCAGATCATTGCTATCAGACAGCCGGTACTCTGTCTGCTCGGCCTCGTAGATCGCATGGTGGGTCGGTTCTTCCCCATCCGGTGTTCGCAGGCCGGACTGAGCCACGAAAAAATCGGGTGGTTCATCACTGATCAGACGAACCGGCCCGGAGTCCGACTTGATACTGACGGGATATTGCAGTAAATCGACCTTGCGGATATCACCACCCGTGGTGTCAATTTCAACCGAGAGGACATCGGTCTGAACCTGTATGCGTTGACTGCTGGGGAGAAATTCATCCTGGATCCGTGGTAGCGCTGCGCCAGGCTCGGGGATCTCGCTTGGCAAGTCAGCCGCGGTGTCCACCGCCGGTGGGGTGGTTACGGCTTCTGTCGATACCGGTTGCGGTTTCTGTCCATAATCCTCCACCCATGCCTGCCAGATCAGCAGTAGCACGAATGACAAGGCTACAAACAGGATCAAACGCTGATTATCCATGGCTGTGGTGTTGCTCCCTTTCGGGTACCGGATCGAAACCGCCCGGGTGCCAGGGATGGCAGCGCAACAGACGGCGCAGCGCCAGCCAGCCGCCCCGCAAGACGCCATGGCGCTCGAGGGCCGAAATCGCATAACACGAACAGCTGGGATAGTAACGACAGTGCTGCCCGAGCCAGGGACTCAGCAGCAGACGATACCCTTTCAGAAACAGTATCAACAGGGTTCGCATCAGCGTCTCAGTTGTTTCCAGTGGGATTCGAGTGCCTTGCGCATTTGTTCATTGTCTCTTGTGGCAATACCGGGACGTGCAATGACAACAACATCCAATCCACACAAGGAGTCCTTCTGAAGACGGAAGCTTTCACGGATAATCCGCTTGACGCGATTTCTCACCACCGCATGATGGGCTGCCTTGCGGGAGACCGCCATGCCAAGCCGGGCTCTATCCAGATGATTGGGTACCGCCAGTATGGTCATCCACCGGTCGCCAGACCGGCACCGGCTTTGTTTGAAAACCCGTCGGTACTCTGTGGGCTCCGTTAATCGCGCCAGGCGAGGAAAGCGCTCGTCTCTGACGGCCAAGGACAGTCCACTTCAGACAGAAAGACGTGCCCGACCTTTCGCACGGCGTGCCTTGATTACCAGGCGCCCGTTCTTGGTACGCATACGCGCACGGAAGCCATGGGTACGCTTACGTTTCAGATTGCTGGGTTGAAATGTTCTTTTCATGGCGCACCTGTTGTGCCTGAAGTTGAAACCAGCGCGCGCGGATTCCCGGGCGCGAAAAGGGCGCAAAGAGTACTGTTTCATGGTCCCTTTTGTCAACTCTGCCCCTGGCGCGGCTCACCCGGGCCAGCCGCCGGTATCCAGGAAAGTCAACAAACCCGGGAAGGAGGTGAAGCAGGGTGTGGATAAGTCAGGCAGACAGGTATAGAC
>JARFQV010000040.1 GCA_029287615.1 Pseudomonadota bacterium
AGCCCTGTGGGAGTTCCATTGTGAAAAAGAAGACTGTGATGAATCACCCTTCCCGGAAGAGGTACAGCAACTGGTTGTGGATAAGGAGAAGGAGGTCATTGAAGCGCAGCCGTCCATGTCGGACCTGGTCATTACCGGGGAGGTGGTTTCATCAGTAAACCCTGCAGTAAAACTGGAATTCGGGGACATGATTCGTGGCTACGCGCTGGACAAGGCCCGGGAGTATATGAAAAAAGCGGGTGTTGAAAATGCAATGATCGATATCGGCGGGAATATCCGCAGTCTGGGTAGCCGGGGAGAACATCCGTGGTGGGCACCGTTGTGGGATGAATACAGGCAGCATTCCAATGGCTACATCGAGCTGGGTGAAAACGAGGCACTGGTTACCGTACGGGCATTCGATCGGTCTATGGGCAGGGAGGATTATGTTTACCGTCATATGGTCGACCCACGTAGCGGACTACCCGTTTCCGAAATTCGATTCGTGACGGTGCTGCATGAAAAAGCCCTTGTGGCAAACGCTGCCGCAGCAGCGCTACTGGTGGCGGGGCTGGATGACTGGGCCAAGGTCGCCGAAAAAATGGGTGTTCGCTCGGTGATGATGGTTACGCGAGACGGGGTGATATATACCAGTACGACTATGGAAGAGCGAATACACTGGAAAGAGCGTCCAGAGCGTCAGCACCTGGTTCCATAGAGAGGTGTTACATAACCGGACAGACAAGCACATACATACAAGTGTGTACACGCCAGGTATTTCGGGAGTTGCATTGCAAAGATACAAAAGACCACGACCCTGCTCTGCGGGCAGATTTCGAAGGGCCGGTATTGCCCGGCATATACATGCACGAATGGAAGAATTTGATGCTTGATTACCGCTTTCAGGTAATGCCGGCAGTTCGTTGGTGATGTAATAATGCAGGATAGTCACTATTCCTGTCGTATGGCTGGGCAGGAATGGTGACCATAGTGATTTTCATGATATGGCCAACATGATCAATGCGAGGTAAGGCTTGTGAACAAGGAAAAATTACAGTATCCAGGGCAGGAAAGGACTGATTCGGAGGAATCCGTCACAACACAACTGGCCGGTTATCACGTTAAGTCCCCCGTCAGTCGCTATGAGCCGGGATCGGTATGGTCTCATCTGGCATATGGCCTCGGCACGTTCGCTGTTCTTGTTATCCCAATCCTGATTCCAGGTATAACGGAGCGTCAATTGATAATCGGGGATGTGGGCCTTGTGGCAATAATTTATTTGATAGTCTGTGTCCTGGGTATGCTGAGAGACTTGAAATATCACGGGGCGTACATGTGAGTACGTCCTTAAAGGCGACCTGATGCTGACTCTTCACATGCGGTATCTGCATGTAGATCTGTCAGCAGGCGGTCTGCCAGGCATGTTTCGTTATGAATCCAGGAAGGGTTGCGCATGTGGATCGGAATCCGCATGGTAATACACCCGTTTTTTGATGTCTTGATTCATGCGGCGGATCTTGTGATCTGTCTGTTTGTCCGAAGATACAGGTATTGAAAAAGCCTGGCTGATTGGATGGCGGTTATTGCTCCGCAAGGTGGTATTCGATACCGCCGATGATTATTGATAAAATCTGGTCGAACATGCCGGACGGATTTGGGGTGACGGCTATCCGTATCATTTCATTATCGCCATCTGCGATCTCGGCGCGCAGAAGAGCGCTGATTCCGGCTAAGTCGGTGCAGTGTCTGTATCTCGCAGTTGCAGCCTTTGTGGAATCATCGATTTCGTAAGCCAGACCCATATAGCAATGAACCCCGTTAGGAGAATCGCTCGCATAGAATGACAAGGCCAGCGGCCTCACCTTAATCCATTCGGTTTGGGCCGTTCTTTCATCGCCGTGGATTACCGGGGAGGCAATAATGAATAGCAGCAGGGGTATAAGGCTCAGCGGAAATTTCATTAAATTACTCCGTTGAATTTTGCCGGATCCTGCCGTTTTTCCCGTGTTCGAAATCTTTTCGGGCGTATCAGCATGCATTCCATCACCTTCTTTCCTTGCGCGCAACCGGGCTGACAAGTGATGCGTTACTTCACGCCGGTATTGCACGGTCCAGCCACATGATATGGGTTTCCTCGCAGGGAATCCGGGCATTAGCATGAGTGGGAACTATTCGGGGTGTATAGTGCCATGCAGGGCGATCTGCGACTACATACACTTCATAGATGTATTTGTTCACTGCGCCGGGTAATGTGCCGGTACGTGTCATGACCTTGCGGTATGTCCCCTTGTCTCCCTGTGCATCCGCAAATATCTCCACAGAGACCATGTCGGATGATAGCGAATCAAGATAAATCTGGACTGAGAAGTGATGTGTACTGCCACGGGTATCCACCGACAGATTCTGGAATAGAATATTGTTCCAATGGTGCTGGATATTGTCATGCCACTGCGCAAGCGATTTTGCCACACGGCCATTGTCTGATGTGCGTGTTCGATATGCGATTGCCGCCGGCAGATAGTAGTCCTCCAGGTACTCGCGCAGCATACGGTTGGCACTGAATTGTGGCGTGAGTGTGGCCATGCTGGAACGTATGCGTGCTACCCAACCGACAGGGATGCCATGTTTGTCACGTGTGTAAAAGCAGGGAACGACCTCGTCTTCCAACAACCGGTACAGCTGCTCGGCATCGATCCTGTCCTGATCGGTTTCCGATAGATGATCGCCGGTTCCGAGTTTCCAGCCGACGTCCGGATTGTGGGCTTCAGCCCACCAGCCGTCGAGCTCTGACAGGTTCAGGCCTCCATTGACCAGGACTTTCATGCCGCTGGTGCCGCAGGCTTCCAGGGGGCGCCTTGGGGTATTGATCCAGAGGTCTACACCCTGAGTCAACTGCTCAGCCAGCGCCATATCATAATCACCGAGAAAGACGACTCGCCCGCAGATTTCCGGTCGTTGTGCGAACTGTACCCAATGCTGAATCATGCGCTTGCCCTGGAGATCTTCGGGATGGGCCTTGCCGGCAATGACCAGCTGGACGGGTCTTGCCGGGTGAGTGAGCAGGCGTATCAGGCGGTTCTCGTCATGTAACAGCAGGTCAGGACGCTTGTAGGCCGCGAAACGCCGCGCGAAACCCACCGTCATCGTGTTGGGCTCAAGTATGCTGCGTGCTCGCACGATCTCCATCTGATCTGCGCCCCGAGTGCCGAGCTGATGCTCCAGACGTTTCCGGACGAAGGTGATCAGTTGATATCTGCCCTCGCTTCGGAATGCCCACAGCGTGTCGTCTGGAATCGCTTC